>JAHEMP010000309.1 GCA_024643585.1 Crocinitomicaceae bacterium
GCCTCTATCTGGACCGTGGGCTTCTCCGTTAATGTACATGGAGCACATTCCACAAATTCCTTCACGACAGTCATGATCAAACGCTACTGGACTTTCTCCCGATTCGATTAATTGATCGTTTAGCATATCCATCATTTCTAAGAATGACATATCACCGTCAACACCATCAATAGGATAGTTAACCATTTGACCTTTGTCGTTTGGTCCGTTTTGTCTCCAAATTTTTAAATTCAGCTTCATATTTTATTTTTTTGGACTTTAAGGTTTTAAGATTTTATGGCTTTAAGACGGATTGGTTGTCTTGATGTCCTAAAATCTTTAAGTTCTAAAGTCTTATGATCTATTTGTAACTTCTTTGCACCAATTTAATATTTTCGAACACCAATTCTTCTTTATGAAGGACAGGTGTTGATGGGCCGTCTTTGTATTCCCACGCAGCAACGTATGCAAAGTTGTCATCGTCACGCATGGCCTCACCTTCTGAAGTTTGAGATTCTTCACGGAAGTGACCTCCACAAGACTCATTTCTGTTTAATGCGTCAATTGCCATTAATTCTCCCAATTCCAAAAAGTCAGCGACCCTGCCAGCTTTGTCCAATTCAGGGTTAAATTCATTTACAACTCCTGGAACCCTTACGTTTGCATAAAATTCATCGCGAATGGCTTGAATTTCTGAAATGGCGGTTTTTAGTCCTTCGGCATTTCTTGCCATTCCAACTTTATCCCACATCACTTTTCCAAGTTTTTTGTGGAAATAGTCAACGGATTTGGTCCCTTTGTTATTGATGAATTTTTCTAATTTTTCTCGAACGTCATTTTCAGCTGACTCAAAATCAGGTGTATCCGTAGGAATTTTTCCTGTTCGAATATCATCGGCTAAGTACTCACCAATGGTATAAGGCAAAACAAAATATCCATCTGCCAAACCTTGCATTAACGCAGAAGCGCCTAAACGATTGGCTCCATGATCAGAGAAGTTTGCTTCTCCGGTTACATAACAACCTTGGATAGTACTCATTAAATTGTAATCAACCCAAACGCCACCCATTGTGTAGTGAACCGCAGGATAAATCTTCATTGGAGTTTCATACGGATTGTCGTCCGTAATCTTATAATACATCTGGAACAAGTTTCCGTATTTCGCTTCAACTACATCACGACCTAATCTGTAAACTTCAGCGTCACTCGGATTGTCTATGTTTTGAATATTCGCTTGCTCATGACCGTAACGGTTAATGGCAGCTGCAAAGTCTAAGTAGACTGCTTCGCCGGTCGTATTTACACCAAATCCAGCATCACATCTTTCTTTTGCGGCACGGGAGGCTACGTCACGAGGCACTAAGTTACCAAATGAAGGGTATCTTCTTTCCAAGTAATAATCTCTATCTTCTTCTTTTAAATCAGTAGGTTTTAATTGCCCTTTTCTGATTTTTTCAGCGTCTTCTAATTTTGCTGGAACCCAAATTCTTCCATCGTTTCTTAACGATTCTGACATTAATGTTAGCTTCGATTGGTTTTCACCTGAAACTGGTATACAAGTTGGGTGAATTTGTGTAAAGCATGGGTTAGCAAAATAAGCTCCTTTTTTATGAATTTTCCATGCTGCGGAAACATTAGAACCCATTGCATTTGTCGACAAGAAAAACACATTTCCATATCCCCCTGATGCCAAAACAACAGCATGAGCTGAATGTCTTTCAAGTTCGCCAGTAACTAAATTACGTGCAATAATCCCTCTTGCTTTTCCGTCAGCGATGACCAATTCTAGCATTTCATGACGCGTAAACATCTTGATTTTACCTTTACCGATTTGGCGAGACATGGCAGAATACGCACCTAAAAGTAATTGTTGACCTGTTTGCCCTTTGGCGTAAAAAGTTCTAGAAACTTGAACCCCACCAAAAGAGCGGTTGTCTAATAATCCACCGTAATCTCTTGCAAAAGGAACTCCTTGAGCCACACATTGATCAATAATACTAGCCGAAACTTCAGCAAGTCTATGGACATTTGCTTCACGTGAACGGTAATCACCACCTTTTACTGTATCGTAAAACAAACGGAATACAGAATCACCATCGCCTTGATAGTTTTTTGCAGCGTTGATACCTCCTTGGGCAGCAATGGAGTGAGCTCGTCTCGGTGAATCTTGAAAACAAAATGCTTTCACATTGTATCCAAGTTCAGCCAAAGATGCAGATGCAGAGCCACCGGCCAAACCAGTGCCTACAACGATAACATCAATGGCTCTTTTGTTGGCAGGATTAACCAAGCGAACGTGGTCTTTATAATCGGTCCATTTTCTTGAAATGGGTCCTTCAGGTATTTTTGAATCTAAAACAGACATGTTGTTTATGATTTTATGTTAAAACAAATAAATGATGATAGGAATAATAGCAAACAAAGCAGGAACTATGATCGAGAAAGCCTGACCAAATAGGGTTATTCCTTTGATGTATTTTTTGCTACGTAAACCTAGAGTTTGAAAAGCTGATGCAAAGCCGTGCCATAGGTGGAAGGCAAGAACAGCCATACTTAATACATAAAGTGCAACCGCCGCAGCAGCCCATGAATTGGTCGTAAAGCCTCTTTGAGGTTTACCGAAGAAACTCATTACTAAACCGTGAAGGTCTTTGTATCCTTCACCCATTTTGATGTTCACTTGTTTGTTGTAAAACTCTGTTTCGTTTTTAATTTCCATTTGTGCCATCTGACCTTCCGAGTCTTTAAAAGCAGAAACCGGGAAAAAATTTCCAGT
>JAHEMP010000310.1 GCA_024643585.1 Crocinitomicaceae bacterium
AGTTGAGGAGAAATTCGCAGCATGGGTTGCTGATAAAGAAGGTAAAGTTCAAGGTAAAGTAGATCGTTTAGGAAACGAATCAAATGCTGCTAAAACTGCACGTTTGGCTGCGGAAAAAGCGGCTAAAGAAGCAAAAGCAAAAGCTATTGAAGCGAAAAATGCTCCAGAACCAGAAGTTATTGAAGAAGCTCCAGTTGCTGAAGAGTCAGCTGAAGAAGCTCCAGTTTCTGAAGAAACATCAGCAGATGCGCCAGTTGCAGAGTCGACAGAGGAAACTCCAGAAGCTGAAGAGCCAACTGCAGAATAAGATTTCAAAAATTTATGAAGAAAACAGATTGTTTTCAATTAGGTTATATTGCGAAACTTCACGGATTTAAAGGTGAAGTTTCGCTGTTTTTAGACGTTACTGATCCTTCTAGATACGAGACCCTCGATGCCTTTTACGTAGATGTCAATAACCAACTAGTTCCCTTTTTTGTAAAAAGTATAAAATTAAAAAACAAGGGATTTGCGGCAATTCGCTTGGAAGGTGTGGATACGGAAGAAATGGCAAGAACACTGCTGCGTAAATCGGTTTATTTACCCAAAGAATTGCTTGAAGATCTCGATGATCTTCATTTCTATGACCATGAAGTAATTAATTTTTCCGTCGTTGACAAAAATCACGGTCCAATTGGAACCATCGAAGACGTTATAGATTTGGCGGCGAATCCTCTACTTCAAGTTGTCGAAGGCAAAAGAGAAATATTGATTCCTCTGCTTCCCGGTTTAGTGCAAAAAGTTGATCGAAAAGGTAAAACCCTTCACATTGAAGCCCCAGAAGGTTTGATAGGCTTGTATATTTGAAGCATGTCCCTTTTTAAATTCAAACATTTTTCCATAGTTCAGACAAATGCTTCGTTGAAGGTTGGCACAGATTCCATGCTTTTAGGTGCATTGATTGACTGCAGTGAAAAAAAGGTTGGATTGGATGTTGGAACTGGAACAGGCGTCTTAGCGTTGATGCAAGCACAAAAAAATTCGGAATTGCAGATTACCGCAATTGAAATAGATGAATTATCAACTACAGACGCTAAACAGAACATTGAAAATGGACCTTTCTCAAGCCAAATCAAACTTGTTCATGCTGATTTTTTGCACCATAAATTTGATTTCAAATTTGACTTAATTTTTTCAAACCCACCTTTTTACAACGGTGCATTGAAATCTGAGAATCAAAGAACAAATCAAGCTAAACATGTTGACGAACTCAATGCTGATCAACTATGTAAAAAAGCAAGTCAATTGCTTGAGGAAAATGGTGAATTTTGGCTGATTTGGCCTTATGATTCACGAAAAGATATTATTGACTCTGCCTTAAAAAATGAGCTTCATTTAAGAAAGGATATAACCATTGAAGGTAAGCCTGGAATTCCTGTTCGTTCCATTTTATGTTTGACCAAATTACGAGATTTACCGGTTTTAAGATCCGAGTTAACTGTTCGCGACGAGTTCGGAGCTTATACTGATGAATACAAAAAGCTGACTTCAGATTTTCACTCTAAAAAACTGTAAATCAAGTCGTAAAATTGGTTTAAAACTTGGTGAGCAGCTCCTTTTGCAAGCCTTTGCCTTGATCAGAATTGTACCATTTTTGCAATTCAACCTTTTTTTCCTCAGCGGTTTTGTCCGAAGTTAAATTATCCAAATGAATTTTTTGCGCTTCAACAGGTCTTGGTCCCCAAAAAATTAGGTCTTTATGCTCCTCGTCACGTACGATTAAAATGGGAATTGATTTTCCACCATTCGTTAGATAGTTGTCAATTTCGGAATCAGAATCTCTCAGTTGAACGTTCAGCTTAATTTTTGAATTCAATTCTGCTAATTTCCCAATAAAAGGAACGATATGAGCGGCATCTCCGCACCAAGGCTCGGTAATTAAAACCCAGTTTTGTACTTTGTCTATGGATTTTATTTTATTTTCTAAATCAGGCAGGATAACGCCTTTTTTCAGCCACCTTTCTTGACGTTTTTGATTTAGTTCTGTGTAATGAAAATAATCCACGTTGTCGTATGGGGGAGTTACTTTTTCCGACGTTAAAATTTCATGGAAGAGATCGAGATATTGATTAAAGGTCATTTTTTACTTTTACGATGAGACGACAAAATTCGAATTTAAGTACAATAGAATGCGCAACATTAGTTACACTCGAATAGTGCACAATTTATCATCACATTTTCCGTCTGATTTTCAATACGTTAATATAGACTTGGATAAAGTGATGGATTCACTTCATTCATTATTGCGTAGGCCTTTTCCACGATGTCCTCTATACTTGGTTTTGAAAAGTAATCACCATCTGACCCATAGGGAGGGCGGTGATCTTTCGCTGTCAAGCAGCTCGGAGCCGAATCCAGATTAAAGAACGCATTTTGTTCTTGCATGATTTTATCCAACATAAAAGCACTCGCACCACTGCTGACGTCTTCGTCAACAATTAACAAGCGATTTGTTTTCTTTAACGAACTTGCAATGACGTGATTTATATCAAATGGCAATAACGTTTGAACATCAATTAATTCGACATTTATATCCAATTGAATCAATTGTTGAGCCGCAATTTCACATAAGTTAAAAGTCGAACCATACGACACGATAGTTAAATCAGTTCCTTCTTTAACTATCTCAGGAACTCCCAGAGCTTCTCTGAATTCGCCTATGTTAGTCGGTCGTTTTTCTTTTGATCGATATCCATTCAATGGCTCAATAA
>JAHEMP010000311.1 GCA_024643585.1 Crocinitomicaceae bacterium
TATACATAAACAATGACAACCAGATTGCATCCATTCCGTATTTCAAGAAACGCAAATACTACTCTGTATTTGGTGAATTGGGACTGGGAATTGGTGAAACATATACCAGCGATCAAATTGGCCATACTGAATCCATTGCTTTGACACTTGGCGCTAGAGTGACCAAAAACAAAGTCTTTGCGCAGATTGGAATTGGTTTTGAAGCCGAAAACGCAAGATTGGAATTATCACAACGTGAGAAAATATACAATTACAGTGTAAACATCTACGAAAACAAGATGTCCTACAAGCAAATGTATCGATTGAATATCCCTATCAACTTCGGTTATCAGATAAACAAACATGTTTTGCAGGTTGGTGCAACAGCCAGTTATTTGATGAGTACGAAAATGAAATATTCGTATTTGGAAAACGAATACGTAAAACGAAACGAAACCATTTACGGAAACAAAACGGGCTGGAACTCCTATGGAATAAGAATGAATTTGGGCTATGGCTTTATGATTTTGCCAAGTACAACTCTTGGAGCCAATTTCCAGGTTCAGTTGATCAATCAATTGGATAGAAACTGGACGCCAAACGATAACAAAATGCCGATCTCAGGTCAGGTATTTATTAGAAAAACATTACGATAATGAGTAACAAACTATATATATTTTTAAGCGTTTCTTTGCTTGCTTTTGCATGTAAGAAGCAGCTTATAGAACCTTTACCGCAAAGCAATGACCCCGTTTTTTACATCGATGGAACGCTAGGCAGCACACCCTTGAAATTAACCGCTGGGGAAGACGGCATGATAATGAAGCAAGGCATAGAATCAAGAAATGGGGTTGAGTATGCATATGGTTTACTATCCAATGGTGGCACTTGGATTAAAATGGGAATATTTGATGGCGATTTGGCCATGGATAAGGCTTGGGAAAGTTTAAAAGTTGGAGATAGTGTCTTTCTGGCTAATAAATTCAGTGATAATTTGGCCAATTTGTCTAGAAACAATTTCTCAAACGAAACCAACATTTCTAATATTGATTGGTATGTTGATGGTTTATTCAAAGGCTCAAATCAAGTGACTATTTCGGAACCTGGACTTTATGATGTTTGTGGAAACTTTACGTTTGCAAATGGGGTGCAAAAGAGTATTTGCAATACAATGTTCTTAGGTTTTGAGCAAGACATCGACTTTACCATCAAGCACTTTTTATCCGAAAACGGAGATGTAAAATTATGGATCGATGGCGATACACAATATTACGATTCTGTTGTTTGGCAGGTTGGCAATGAGATAGTAAGCACAGGTGGAACGTATTCTACGAACATTGGTAATGTTGTTCAATCCGTATCCGCTACTGTTTATCATCAAAATAGCGCCATAAGAAGAAAAAACATAGTAATAGATGGCACGTTTTCAGGAAATTTCATAGAAGATTTTGCCGTTTGCGAAATCCCAACAACTCAGAAAAAATGGGATTATTCAGCCGGCATTGAAGCAAATATTAACGGTGAAAATTATACCAGCTTCGATGTCGCGAATTACAAAAGCACGATCATTGTTAAAGGTGTTGATGTACATGATGTGAATTCACAAGGTAAAAACATTCTGAGAATAAAGGTTCAAGTGGAAGCGATGCTAAAATCAAAGTCAACAGGGGATACCAAGGCTATAAATTTTGAAGGCGTTTTGGCTTATCCAGTGCCGAATTAATTTAATTAAAATCTTTCTTATTTCATTACCTTTGCTGAAAGGCAAGCTAGTCTATCGCTGGCGACTAGTTCGTCAGAGGAAAGTCTGGGCAGTATAGAGCGCCGTACTTCCTAACGGGAAGGTTCGTCTTCGGGCGAAACAGAAAGTGCAGCAGAAAGAAAACTACCGCTTCATTCGTGAAGTGGAAAAGGTGAAAGGGTGGGGTAAGAGCCCACCGGCGAGTTGGTGACAAATCGTGCAAGGTAAACCTTACGGACTGAAAGATCATGTAAACCAAGGCTTGAGGGTTGCTCGCCCGAACTTGGAGGGTAGATCGATTGAACCTTCCAGTGATGGGAGGTCTAGAGAAATGATAGACAATCTATTTTGGTAGATTACAGAACCCGGCTTATGGCTTGCCTTTTTTTATTAAATCTTTTAGGCTATCAATCGGCTTTGTTTTTAATTTCCTTCAGGTTTGGAGGATCTTGAAACAAAAGCACATCTCTTGATTTGTTGCCTTCTTCATCCAAAATGGGAAACAAATCGATGTCCTTGGCCAACTTTTTTCGCCAATTTAAATTTTGACAATAGTTGTACAATTCTTGAGCGTTGCTTCTGTTTTTCGATTGTTTAATTAGCCCCATTCCACCAATGATACCGATAGCTCCTTTGTAAGATTGGTCGGGAATGACGATTTTAGATTTGTCAGCGTAATGACTATAAGGTGCAATTTCCACCAACAACATCCCTTTGCCAGTTAATGAATCAGAATACAAAATTTTTCCTTGAATTTCAGCAAGTGAGTAGATAAGGTATTTTTTCTTTAAGCCTGGAATGAGATTTCCCCATTTGTCGAATGAATTGATGTACTTTGGGTCTACACGTGATTTGTAATTCCGAAACAATTGACCATAACTGTTAAAAGGCATCAATGTGTCATTAGGGAAATAAAAAACAAAAGGATTGCTGAAAAGAGGTTGCCAATCTATTTCGTCCAATTCATCAGCTTGATGAAAAACGCCCTCGTCACTCAATTCAACAAGATCCATAGCGTTACTAAG
>JAHEMP010000312.1 GCA_024643585.1 Crocinitomicaceae bacterium
CAACGAAAAATTGTTCATCCAAGTGGTAAAAATGGGCTTCAACCAACGACGTAAAACTTTGCGAAATTCCTTGAAGGGCATGTTGAAAGGCAACGTAATGGACCAACAAATTTTCACCTTACGGCCAGAAGTATTGTCCGTTGACGATTTTATAGAATTGACAAATATTATTGATGCATTAGAAGATGCTCCTCAGAAAGAGGAATAATTCAGTGACATCATTGTCCTATTAAATTTTCAGTCCACAGTAAAATTTATTTTACGTTACTTTTCCTTGACGAAAAGTAACCCCTGCCTGCGCTGTTGCTTCGACAGGCAGGAAAAGTCAAGGCTTTAGATGGAAGTTAAAGCGCAATGCCGTTCAAAATTTAAATGTTTTGTTCCTGCGCTTTATTTTTAAACCTCCTGATAACGGGATTTTATCGGTGATCTTCTGCGTTGCTCTACGAAGCTACCTCTAAAAGTCATCCTTTATCAGTTCGCTTCAAAAAACCTACCATCAAATGCCAAATTTATTCTAACTGAATTATTTCAAAAGATTTTCTCTATTTACAGAAATATAAGTGAAATTTGAATTCAGTGTGATCTAAAACATCCCTAATTTTGGCTATGTCTGGCGCGATTTTTCGCTATCAAATAAACATGTGCGTTCTGGAATCGTCTCTCTCTTTGTTCATTGGCGAAACTGCTCTTCTCCGTTTCGGGATCAGTGTACTTGCCAGTTTTTTAAATAATGTAATCATGTCTCGTGAAAAAGTGATTCACAGAGACCGATCTCCTAAACCCTTTCAGAGCACAAAAGTACTGCAAGTCAGAGGAGTATACCAAAAGTATTTTTGTTAAAAGAGCCTAATTTTACTGCGGTGATGCTTCGTGCTTTTCTGGACTGAAAAACACTCCTATTTCGGGCGCTGCAATCCCTATTCTCAGTTGGACATAACCCACGTTTTTTGAAAGTGAATTCTGAAGTTGATTTTTGGTATATTTGAAGGGAATGAAAAAGAGAGGCTACGCACTATTCGAAAAACAAACGTTTACAAACGGTAATTATCGGGTTAGGAGTGGTGCTTTTTATAAAGCGGATATGCGCAATTGCGCATAGCCAATTGTTATTAAAGCAGAGATTCTCATGAGACATTTATTAAAACATATTTTTATTCTAGTCTTATTATTTGGTTGTTCAAAAGCGGAAGACACGGACGCGTCCGAATGGAAAAAATTAGTCAGTAATACTTCCCAATCATTAACTGATATTCAGTTCTTAGACAATAATTTCGGGTTAACCTGTGGCTCATTTGGAACTCTTCTTAAAACCGAAAATGCTGGCGATTCTTGGCAGGACATAGATGTTGGAATAAATCATTCCTTTATGTCCTTGTTCATCTTAACGCAGAATGAGTTTTTTGTCGCCAAATTAGGACTTTATAAAACCGATAATTCAGGAGTAGATTTCAATGAATTAGGCAACACAAGTAGCTTTGGCGCAACAATTACGGGTATTCACTTTTATAATTCACAAGTTGGAATTATATGCAAAGGATCAAATATTTATAAAACATATGATGGAGGTGTAAATTGGGTCAATACCTTTAACGAACCTAGTTATGCTTCCTTACTTGAAGCAACTGAAAACAACACATTGTATTTAGCCGGAGGTAGAACTTACGATAATATTTCAGAAGGTGAAATACACAAATCCATTGACAATGGAGACAATTGGGAGCAACTGAACCTACCACTTGAAATAGAAAATTCACAGATAACAGCTATTGATTTTTTGGATAACAATATTGGATTTATCTCCACATTTGAGAAAAAAATCTTTGAAACATTGGACGGTGGAGCAAGTTGGGTTAAGATTTCTGATTTCAATATTGGCATTATTTCCGACTTGCTTTTTATCGACAACAATAATGGCTATCTGATAAGTACAGATAAAATTTATAAGACGATAAATGGTGGTTTAAACTGGAAGGTTGAAAATGTACCGGGATCTTCAAGTTATCTGAATTCCATTGAGATGGCACCCAATGGAGATAAATATATTGTTGGAAACGACGGAGTCATTTTAAAAAAGAACTAATAACAAACGCAATTCAAACAAGCGTTTATTAAAACCGTTAAGGTTTATTCCGAAAAGTGTTATATTCGGGAGTCGGCAACAAAGTGTAGCCCCGACCGTAAACCCCAAACATGCAAAAACTAAAACTCCTCATCGCCATCCTATTCTTCTCCCTCCAAACCTTGGGGCAAGAAAAAAGCGTAGAGCATACCTCGCCGGACTACAATGTGCGTTTGAGGTATTTGGCCGATAGCGCCATGGTGGCGTATTTTGGTGAGCTTGGGTTTGAAAATAATTTCACCTTTCATTGCCTTCAAAATCCGTGCTTGATTCGAAATGAGAACACCAACAACCTGTTCTCCAGTCACCCTTGTTCAAGCGAACCGCAAGACACGTGCAAGGAAGCCATTGTGACCTATCACCCTGTTAAAAAAGGGGTTCCGTTAACGATAAAAATGTTGGTTGTCATCAGAGACAATGGAGATTTTGTGTTCGTCGAAAAATATCGATTGGGGAATGATAAAATCAGTTTGAAACAACAAAACCTTTTGTCGACCGAGGAAATGAAAGCCAAATTAGCGAGCAACTACGGTAAAGATTCCGTGGCACTCATGACCGAACCATCCGTTTTGACCTATTCAAAATCTAGAATGGGGCAAATGCCAAAAGGAGACCTAGAG
>JAHEMP010000313.1 GCA_024643585.1 Crocinitomicaceae bacterium
AAATTGATTTAAATCTCCGATATAATAACTCCCGCCCAATAAAAAGCCTAGCTCAGAGCGTGAGCGATTGTTCGCCCTTTGGGAATGCAAAAGGGTGGGTATACAAAATATGAATACTAAAAGATAGCGCACTAAAAAATTCGTTTTCGTAATCAAAAACGCAAAATTATCATTTTTGTTGTAGCCTCAGCAAAGTCTATTTGTTTTATATTTAACATATTATTATAAATTTAACATGGATATGCGATTGGAACATCTTACATTTGCTGAAAAATTGAAAAATGACCAATAAACACTTGCTAGAAGTCAGCGAAAAATTCGGAACACCAACCTATGTTTATGATGCAAATAAAATCCGTTTGCAATACAAACGCTTGGAAAATGCTTTTGATAAGTTGCCCGTAAAATTGCATTATGCAATGAAAGCATTGAGCAATATAAACATATTGCGTTTATTGAAAAAAGAAGGAGCAGGTCTTGACGCCGTTTCAATTGAAGAGGTATACTTGGGACTCCGAGCAGGTTTTGAACCAAGCGCTATCATGTACACACCTAACTGTGTCGATTTTTCAGAAATTCAAGAAGCCGTTGAGATAGGTGTACATATAAACATAGACAATTTAACTATACTCGAGGAATTTGGTCACGTGTATGGGAATTCTGTTCCATGTTGTGTTCGAATTAATCCACACATTATGGCTGGAGGAAATAGTAACATTTCAGTTGGACATATTGATTCCAAATTCGGAATATCTATTCATCAAGTTCGTCATATTAAAAGAATCACCGAAAACTATGGAATACGTGTAAATGGTTTACACATGCATACTGGAAGCGATATTGTTGATGCTGAAGTTTTCCTTCGTGGCGCAGATTTGTTGTATGAAGCTGCTAATTCTTTTCCAGATTTAGAGTTTTTGGATTTTGGGTCTGGCTTCAAGGTTGCGTACAAAGAGGGTGATTATGTTGCTGAAATTGAAAAAATTGGATTCGACATTGCTCAATCGTTCCGCAAATTTTGCTCGGAGTACGGTCGAGAATTAGAACTTTGGTTTGAACCTGGAAAATATATTGTTAGTGAATCAGGTCAATTTTTAGTGAAATCAAACGTAATAAAACAGACAACTTCAACAGTTTTCGTTGGAGTTAACAGTGGCCAAAATCACTTGATTCGCCCAATGTTTTATAATGCTTATCATTATATTGAAAACATTTCTAATCCAGACGGAACGCCACGTCTTTATTCTGTTGTTGGCTACATTTGCGAAAGTGACACCTTAGGTTATGATCGTATTCTTTCTGAAGTGAACGTTGGAGATATTCTAGCAATTAAAAATGCTGGTGCTTATGGATTTTCAATGGCAAACAATTACAATTCGAGATTGAGACCCGCAGAAGTTCTAGTCGATGGAGAATCCATTCAACTCATTCGAAAAAGAGAAACGCTAGAGGATTTAATAGCAAATGAAGTCGAAATAGAGTCCTTGATTCTAGCAGACTAAACTATTTTTCAATTGTACTAACGGCAATCTTTGCTGAAAGCAAGCAAAGTGGAATACCCCCACCAGGGTGCACACTGCCTCCAACAAAATGCAGTCCGCGCACCTTTGAGAAATTCGGATGTCTGAAAAAAGCAGCCATTCTATCATTGGAACTTGCGCCGTACAAAGCGCCGGCAAAACTTGAGGTTCTCTGTTCTATTCGAATTGGATCGAGGTAATCTTCTTCTTCAATCAAATCCTCGATATTTTCATTCAACATTCGTGACAATTTTGATAAAACATTTCGTCTTATCTCTTCCCGAAGTTGATTCCAATCTTGGCCGCTATTCGAAGGGACGTTCATCATAACGAACCAATTTTCGCTGTTTTCTGGTGCGTCGTCTGATTTCATTTTGGAGCTCACGTGAATATAAACGGTTGGGTCAAAATGAACCGTTTTTTTCTTGAATATTGAATCAAATTCGTCTCGATAATGCTCCGAGAAAAATATATTTTGCATGTCCAATTGCGGAAACCTCTTTTTAATACCCCAATAGAAAATCATAGCAGAACTAGACGGTTCTTGACTTTGAACTGTTTTTGGTATTTTAAATTCAGGCAAAAGGTATTTATAGGCTGGTCGAACGTCTGCATTGCAAAAAACAATTTCGGCATCGTGAAAAGTTCCTTGACTTTTTATGCCTTTTACAATTTTGTCCTCAACAACAATTTCATCGACCGCGGAATTTAAAACCAATTCAACACCCAAATCTTTGGCTAGACGAATTAAACTCAATGTAATTTCATTCATCCCTTTTTTAGGATAGAAAGTTCCTACTCCATGCTCGAGATGTGGTATTACATTTAATGTCGCTGGAGCCTGATAAGGGTCTGAACCATTGTAAGTAGCGAAACGATCAAAAATTTGAACCAGTTTCGGATGATTTAGATTTTTACTATTTACATCGTGCATGGTAGAAAACAAACCCAATTTTGGAATCGATAGGATGGTATCAGCGATATCTTTTGACCAATAACTTTTTGCTTTGTGGAGCGATCTTTCTAAAAATGTTTTATGTGTTTTGTTATAGATAAGCTCAGACCTTTTAAAATGATCTTCAAGCGGTTTTGTATCAACTTTTAATCTATTTCTAACCTCTAAAAGCAATTTTTCTGTATCCACTGGAAAAGGCAAGAACGTGCCGTCTTCAAAGAAATAATGACAAGCCATTTCGCATGAATCGTATTCAAAATA
>JAHEMP010000314.1 GCA_024643585.1 Crocinitomicaceae bacterium
ATTTGTTGGGTGGCGGATTTTTGCACATAGACGACAACTATGGAATGGATGAATTTATTCGTGTGGAATTGAAAAAGTTGTTTCCGAACAAAGAATTGATCGAACTTCCTTTCAATCATCCGATTTTTCATCAAAAATTTGACTTTAATGGTTTGCCAAAAATCCATGAACATGATGATTTTCGTCCACAGGCATTTGCCATAATAGAAAATGGAAGAATTATTTGTTTGTATACGTATCAAACAGATTTAGGCGATGGATGGGAAGATGCACAAGTGCACAACGACCCGCCAGAAAAACGAAAACAAGCATTACAGATGGGAGCGAATATATTGATGTATGCTTTTATGATGTAAGGCAAGACGGGCTTTTAACTCACCTTTTCTTTATCGAGACCTAAAAAATTCAGATAGCAATATTCCTGTCGCCATAGAAACATTTAAACTTTCAGCTTGTCCAAATTTTGGAATGGTTAATTTGTCAGTGATGAGGTTTTGAATTTCTTCTGATATTCCATTTCCTTCATTTCCCATTACCAATATTCCTTTTGTGGGCAAATTTGTTTTATAGACATTCTTGCCATTGAGAAGGGCTCCGTATATGGGCAAATCTGAAAGTTCTAGGAAGGTTTTAATTTCGGTATACACCACGTTAACTCTGAAGATGGATCCCATGCTAGCTTGAATGACCTTCGGATTGAAACAATCTGCAGTGTCGATAGATGCAACGATTTTTTTCAGTCCAAACCAATCTGCAAGACGAATGATAGTACCGAGATTACCTGGATCTTGCACTTGATCTAAAACGAGCGTCAAGTCACTGGTTTGTGGCTCAATTGTTGGATACGATAACAGCGCAAGGCATTTATTTGGACTTTTAAATCCAGAAATTTGCTCAGATTCAGTAGTATTTATTTCAAAAATAGTTGGGAAATTAATGACAAGATTAGCACTCTTTTGTAGATACACTTCTTTCACTAATTCGGGGTATTCTTTTACCGCTTCGAGAACCATTTTTTCACCTTCAATAATAAAGCTGCGTTCTTGTTCCCTATTTTTTTTAAGGCGCAATGAGCGAAGAAATTTTATCTTATTTTTGGAAATTCTTTCCACAGTACTAATTTGTTATTTTTGTCTTTGTAAAATCAACGGGTGACGAAGTTCAAAGCTACATATATTCTCTTAATAATCGTTATAGGCATTATTTCTTGTCGGCCTACGAAGTATGTTCCTAAAGGAAAATTTCTCATAAAAAAAAATGTCATTCGGGTGTCGGGTGATAAATTAGACGAGGACGAACTTACAACCATCATAAAACAAAAACCCAATTTTGAAACCTTTGGAATTCGATTTAAGCTCGGCGCCTACAATATGGTGGATAGTGCTAAAGTTGCTGAAAAACGAATACGAAAAAATTCAAAAATTGATGAAGTCAATCAAAAAAGAATTGAACGTCAAGACCGAGTAAATGAAAAGAGAATAAAAAAAGCAAGAAAAAAAGGAAGAGAACTTTACACACAAAAGACAATTCCGCTAAAGGATACTTTGAATCCGAGATTATTTATGCGTGAATGGTTAAAATACAAATTTGGAGAACCACCCGTAATTTTTGATTCCACCGCCTTCTTGAAAACCATTGAGCAACACGAAAACTACCTGAAGAAAAAAGGGTATTATTTTGGAAGTACAAGAGGTAAAGTAAAATTTCATCCTAGAACAAAAAGGGCGAAAGTAAAATATTACCTCACCACAGGTGATCGCTTTTACATTGATTCGTTTTATGTTACCTCCGAAAACAATAATTTGGAACCTAATTACCGTGCCTACATTGAAAAAGGGAAAATTGACAATCTTAAAGGAAAGCCATTCGATAGAGATTATTTGGACAACTATAGAAGCAGACTAGCAAAGGTTTTTAGAGATGAAGCCTATTACGGTTTTAGTCCTTCCCATATTTCGTTTATTGCCGATACAAATATTGCCACTAAAAAAGTTATACTCGGAATTGTGTTTGCTGATAGGAAAATAATTGATCCAAGTAATGCGGAAAACATCATTTCGATACCGCAGCACACGACAAAAGTTAGGAATGTTTACTTCCATATTAGTGACACCTCTAAATTCATTGGTAATTTCAAGGACACCATGTTGAAATTAGGTTTGAATGTTACGGATAATCAGTTCATTCAGAGCATTGATACGATGTATTTCAATGCCATTTCGGACACAAGTAATAAGAACAGAAATCGAGAGGCGACTTTCCTATTCAATGAAAAGTTATTCGTTTCGCCAGGGGTTATAGAAAGTCAGAATTACCTTGAAGAAGACAATTGGTACAAGGAGTATTATGTGGATAGGAGTTATACGCGACTGGTACAATTGGGTTTGTTTCAAACGATTCAACCAAAGCTAGTAGAAATTCCAGGTACAAATTTAATTGATGTTCACTACTACCTGATACCTGCTAAAAAGCAAAGTTTTAGCATTCAGCCGGTTGCATCAAATTCAAATGGATACTTTGGTGTTTCCGCGACAGTAAACTATGTCAATAAAAATTTACTCGGTGGTGCCCAAAAAATGACCGTTTCATTGACAGGAGGTATTCAATCGCAACCGACGGTATTTGAGAATGGTCAAGAAAATGATCAAATTCAAAATTTTAAAAGTAGCTTCAATACCATCGAAATTGGACCAAAACTTGTTCTCGATCTTCCAGGACTATTTCCG
>JAHEMP010000067.1 GCA_024643585.1 Crocinitomicaceae bacterium
GACGTATAATACGGTAATACCCTTTGAACTTTTAGAATATGATTTAGGAGATGGCCGACCTGTAACCATTCGATTTGAAAAACTTGAAGACCAAACTCTTTTAACCGAAACATTCCAAGGGGAAGATGAGAACAGCCTGGAAAGACAGCGTCATGGCTGGCAATGCATTTTGAACAACTATAAAGTGTATACTGAAAAGAGATAATTATTAAATTAAAAAGCCCCGAATCAATTTTGATTCGGGGCTTTTCATTTTTTGTACTCGAGGCGGGACTTGAACCCGCACGACCCGAAGGTCACAGGATTTTAAGTCCGGCGTGTCTACCAATTCCACCACTCGAGCGGACTTAAATTTTAGGAGGACTTCCTAAAAAAAATCCCGACATACATCGGGATTTGAGCGGGAGACGAGATTCGAACTCGCGACCCCAACCTTGGCAAGGTTGTGCTCTACCAACTGAGCTACTCTCGCTTATACTATTTCAATTACCGCACATCGTTCTGTATCGGGCGACAAATATAAAAACAATTTTTCTAAATTAATTTTCAAATCGAATAAAAATTCAACCTCCCGTCAATTTTTTTATGTCATTCAATTTCATCAAGGCCTCAACAGGTGTTAAGGTATTGATATCAATGCTCACCAATTCCTCTCTAATCTGCTCAAGAACAGGGTCATTCAATTGGAAAAAGGATAGCTGCATATCTTTGCTATTCATAACTTCCTTGACTTTCTCTTTGCTCAAAGCTTTTTTGCCACCGGTGCTGTTTAAGTCATGACTTTCCTCCAATTTCTTTAAAATGCTCTCTGCTCGGGTCAAAACTTGTTGTGGCATACCAGCAATTTGTGCCACGTGAATTCCGAAAGAATGTTCACTTCCACCTTCGACTAGCTTCCGTAAGAACAAAATTCGCTTACCAATTTCTTTCACTTCGACGTTGAAGTTTTTAATTCTCGGAAATTGACTTGCCATTTCGTTGAGTTCGTGATAATGCGTAGCGAACAAGGTTTTTGCTTTGGATTTTGGGTGTTCGTGCAAAAATTCGGCAATAGCCCAGGCAATGGAAATTCCATCATAGGTGCTTGTTCCACGTCCAATTTCATCCAACAATATCAAACTCCGATCCGATAAATTGTTTAGTATACTGGAAGTTTCATTCATTTCCACCATAAAGGTAGATTCACCGGAAGAAATATTATCCGAAGCTCCAACGCGTGTGAAAACTTTATCCAAAACACCTAAGCTTGCACTTTCTGCAGGAACAAAACAACCCATTTGTGCCATCAAACAAATGAGTGCTGTTTGTCGTAAAATGGCACTTTTACCAGACATATTTGGTCCCGTAATCATGATGATTTGTTGGGTTTCGTCATCCAGAAAAACATCATTTGGAATGTATTGCTCCCCATGTTTTAGTTGCTTTTCAATAACAGGATGTCGACCGTTTTTAATATCAATTTTGAAAGACTCTTCCATTTTTGGATGAACGTACAAGTTCTCGCGGGCAACAACAGAGAAAGATAACAAACAATCCAATTGAGCCAAAAGAGAAGAATTCATTTGAATGGATTGCACATAATCAGCCATAGACAAAATCAATTCTTGGTACAATCGACTTTCTAAGGCATGAATTTTATCCTCAGCACCTAATATTTTAGACTCGTATTCCTTCAATTCCTCTGTAATGTATCGCTCAGCAGAAACCAATGTTTGCTTTCGAATCCAATTATCGGGCACTTTGTCTTTGTGCGTATTTCGAACTTCAATATAATAACCGAAGACATTATTGAAAGCAATTTTCAAACTAGAAATTCCAGTCGTTTCAATTTCTCGCGCTTGCATGGAGTCCAAATAGTCTTTTCCAGAAAAAGCAATATTGCGCAACTCATCCAATTCAGGATGCAATCCATCTGCGATTACTTTTCCTTTACCAATTTGAACCGCAGGATCATCGTGCAGCGTTTTTTCAATGGTTTGGATCAATTCTTCACAAGGATTCAATTGGTCCTTTATCTTTTTAAGCAAAACCGATTTGGAAAAAGAAAGGTCAGACTTAATCGGGTCAATTTGTTTCAAGGTGCGCAACAAACTCATCACCTCTTTTGGGTTTATTTTACCAACAGCCGTCTTTGAAATTAATCGTTCCAAATCTCCAACCATTTTCAATCGTTCACCCAAACGGTAAGAAATCTCTTCTTCTGACTTTAATTCCTCAACAGCTCCTAAGCGGTCTTGAATCGGTTTCAAATCTTTTAAAGGTAAAACCATCCACCGTTTCATCATTCGGCCGCCCATTGAAGTCTGTGTGCGATCTAGAATATCTATTAGCGTCGTGGCATTCTCGTGCTGCGAACCAATCAATTCTAAATTTCGAATGGTAAATCGGTCAAGCCAAACGAATCGCTCTTCTTCTATCCTACTTATTTGGGTAATATGTGACAATCGATCGTGATGAGTTTCACTCAAATAATGTAAAATGGCACCCCCAGCAATGACCGCTTTGTCCAATTCTTCAACCCCAAACCCTTTCAATGATTTGGTTTGGAAATGTTTATTCAAAGTTTCATAGGCAAAGTCTGAGGTAAACACCCAATCTTCCAATCGGAAGGAGTGAACACTCTCTCTATCCAGGGCTTCGTAATCCTTGTGTGATTTTTTCTGGTATATAATTTCAGAAGGCTGAAAACCTTGAATCAATTTGTCCATGTAATCGAGGCTTCCTTCGGCAATAAAAAATTCGCCCGTAGAAATATCCATGAAGGCAATTCCGTTTTTTTCTTTGTCAAAATGAAGGGCGCACAAAAAGTTGTTTTTCTTCTGTTCTAATACATTATCGTTGAAAGAAACGCCGGGCGTGACCAATTCCGTCACACCTCTTTTAACAATCGTTTTGGTCAATTTGGGGTCCTCCAACTGGTCGCAAATAGCCACGCGTTTTCCAGCTCGAACTAATTTTGGTAAATAATTATCCAAGGAATGATGGGGAAATCCAGCCAATTCAACATTTGACGAACCGTTTTTACGGCTCGTTAAAACAATCCCTAGGATACGCGCTGTTTCAACGGCATCGGAACTAAATGTTTCGTAGAAATCGCCTACACGAAACAACAGCAATGCCTGTGGATGTTTCGCTTTGATTGAATTGTACTGTTTCATCAAAGGCGTTTCCGCTATTTCCTTGTCTATTGTTTTTTGCGCCAAAATTCTCGATTTTTATCAGTCGCTAAGTTAAAAATGCCTGCTCGGAAAATGGCGTGTTTTTTATGCTCTTTATCAACAATCGAACTTTTTTATCAAAACTAAATTCTCTCAATTAATTCTATTTTTGTTCAAATAATGGTGATGAACAAAAAACTCAAACTTTGGGAGCTTGATCGCGTATCGGAGGAAACTTTTAAAGCTCAAAAGAAATTTCCAGTAGTCGTGGTTTTAGATAGTATCCGCAGTCTTAACAACATAGGCTCTTTTTTCAGGACATGTGATGCTTTCAACGTTGAGAAAATGTATTTGTGCGGAATTACGGCTACGCCCCCCCATCGCGACATTAACAAAACAGCCATTGGAGCAACGGATTCCGTAAGTTGGGAATATACTGAAAACATAGTTGAACTATGCACAAATTTGCAAAGAGAAGGTTATTCTGTTTGCACAATTGAGCAAACAGAAAAAACGACATTTCTTCAAAATATAAATTCTCTGCCAGATGAAAAATTCGCATTGGTATTCGGGAATGAAGTCGACGGTGTTAACCAAGAAGTAGTTGATTTAAGTAATCATGTGATTGAAATTCCTCAATTTGGCACAAAACATAGTTTGAATGTCAGTGTATGCGCCGGAGTGGTATTGTGGGAGTTTACGAAGCGTTTTATTTAAATTTTCAGTTGAACAAAACAGGACACCAACATGTTGTCAGTTTATCAAAATCAAAGGCGTACAGATAAGGAACTTAAGTAACGTAACAATTACATTGAGTTTCATTACTTTTGCACTCGAATTAGAACAAATAAAAAATGATTCAAACAGACATTATTATCATTGGAGCTGGTCCGGTTGGACTTTTTACCGTTTTTGAGGCGGGTTTATTAAAATTAACTTGTCATTTAATTGATTCGTTGCCACAAGCTGGTGGGCAATGTTCAGAGATTTACCCTAAAAAACCGATTTATGATATTCCTGGATTTCCTTCCGTCTTGGCAGGAGAATTGATTGACAATTTGATGGCACAAGCAGCACCGTTCAAGCCAGGATTTACCTTAGGTGAAGCGGCAATGACTATTGATAAAACTGGGGACAATCAATTTATTGTGACCACCGTAAAGGGAACAGAACACAAAGCGCCAATTGTAATGATAGCGGGAGGATTGGGTGTTTTTGAACCACGTAAACCACCTATTTCTAATCTTACAGATTTTGAAGATAAGGGGGTAGAATACATTATTAAAGATCCCGAATTTTACCGAGGCAAACGATGCGTTATTGCAGGAGGTGGTGATTCTGCATTGGACTGGGCCTATTTCTTAGCCGAAAAGAAAATCGCGAAAGAAGTGGTGTTGGTGCATAGAAGCAGCTCTTTCCGTGGACATTTGGATTCCGTTCAAAAGGTAATTGACCTTTCTGAAAAAGGCGGAATAAAATTGATAACAGAAGCCGAAGTTACAGGCATCGGAGGAAACGGAAAACTGGATTCAGTTGTGGTAACGCACCAAAAAGACGGTGAAATGACACTTGAGACAGACCACTTTATTCCTTTGTTTGGACTAAAGCCAAGTCTTGGTCCGATTGGAAACTGGGGATTGGAGATTGAAAAAAATGCAATCAAAGTCGACACCTTGGATTATTCAACAAACATTCCAGGAATCTACGCCATTGGTGATGTAAACACATACGAAAACAAATTAAAATTGATTCTTTGTGGATTTCATGAAGGGACTTTGGCGGTGCAATCTGCTTTTGCTCGTATTCACCCTGACAAGAAAAACATTTTAAAATACACAACGGTAAACGGAGTTCAAGGATTTTAAAATAAGTTTCAGGTTCTTAATGCTTTTGCGAATCTTATAACGTCAGAACTTGTAACTTGCATCTCGTAACTATTTAAAGAATGTTTTCCCAAGAAGAGCAAGAACGTTATAGCCGGCAAATACGGCTAGATAGCTTTGGAATTGAAACCCAAGAAAAATTAAAATCTGCGAAGGTATTGGTTGTCGGTGCCGGTGCATTAGGTTGTCCAGTGCTGCAGTATTTAACCAGTGCTGGAATAGGAAAAATTGGCATTGTGGATGGAGACTCAATAGAATTGAGCAATCTACATCGTCAGGTTTTATATACTACCGAAGATATTGGGAAATCAAAAGCAAAAACGGCTGCATATCAATTATCCCGCATGAATCCCACTATTGAATTCGAGGTATTTTCGACATTTTTATCTCGTGACAATGCTTTTGAAATCGCAAAGAATTATGAAATTATTGTGGACGGAACGGATAATTTTCCAACACGCTATTTGGTAAACGACCTTTGTGTTCTAAAGGACAAAATCAATATACACGGATCCATTCAACAGTATAGCGGACAGGTCTCCGTTTTTAATGGGATAGATGCTAGTGGTCAAAGATCACCTAATTATCGAGATTTATTTCCAGTGCCACCAAAACCAGAAGATGTCGTTTCGTGTGCCGAAGGCGGTGTAATTGGCGCTTTGCCAGGAATCATTGGAAGCATGATGGCCATGGAGTGCATTAAAGTAATTTCTGGAACGGGGCAAGCCCTCTTAGGTAAACTGTTTCAATACAATAGTTTGAACCTTCAAACAGTTATCCTTAACTTTACCTTTGACACAGACAATCCTTTGCGTGGTAATCCACCCAAGCAAAAGGAATTAATTGATTACGAACAATTCTGCGGAATTAAAAAAACGAGAGAAATGCAAGAGATTACAGTTTCAGAATTAAAAGAAATGCAAGATTCAAAGGAAGATTTTCAATTGATAGATGTGCGTGAAATTTCCGAATTCAATGAGGTAAATATGGGCGGTGACCTAATCCCTCTTGGTGAAATTTCTTCGAGATTTTCTGAAATAAGTCGCGACAAAAAAGTGGTCGTTCATTGTAAAATGGGAGGCAGAAGTGCCAATGCCATACAATATTTAGAGCAAAATCACGGTTTTGAAAATCTGTACAACTTGCGCGGCGGGATTGTTGCTTGGATAGTGGAAAACAAAGCTTAATTACCATCACTAAACAATGAAAAAAGGCAGTATAAATTATTTAATCATCCTCGGAGTTTTTTCACTCGTTGCGATTGCCACTCTGCAATTAATCTGGCTAAATAAAACTGTCATTCTTCAAAAGAATAGTGTTGAAATTCAAAACAGAGAAGACAGTCTCAACTTGGTTCAATTCTCTGAAAAGGCTCATCGCGCTCTGAAGGAAGTACTAAAAGAAATATCGAAGCGAAAAGCTGACAGTTCGAGCCTCTATGAATCCATTCGACAGAAACAAACCAACTATTTCGTAGTTGACATCAACGAAGAGCTACATCCCTTCTACCTCGAAAACCTACTAAAGGAAACTTTCTACAATGAAAATATTAATCAAGATTTTCAATATGGGATATACGATTGTTTTTCGGATTCTATTGTTTACGGGAACATTATTCGATACCACAATAACGTTACCAACAAGGAAGGAGCAGACTCAACAAGTGTGCAACCTTCAGAAGGTTTAAGCTGGAAAAAAGATGGGCATTATTTTACTGTTTTCTTTCCAAATGTAGGCGCTCATCAAGTCGATGCCCAAATTAATTCGTTCACACCATGGGTCTATATATTCCTCATTGTTTTGTTGGTTTTCTTGTTTTTTGGTTTTTCCCTGTCTATCATCCTAAAACAGAAAAAGTTGTCTGAAGTCAAAAACGATTTTATCAACAACATGACCCATGAGTTGAAGACACCAATTGCTACGATTGGACTTTCAAGTGAAACCTTGTTAAAAAATGATTTTTCTTCCGATCCAGAAAAAGTCAAACGGTATGCCAGTATAATTCACAAAGAAAACAAGCGTCTTGAAAACCAAGTGGAACGAGTGTTGAATGTGGCTAAACTAGACAAAGAACATGTGGTGCTGAAAAAATCCACTATTAGTATCCATGAATTATTGGAAGAAGTTCGCGATAATTTCGAATTCAATCAGGAAGAAAAAGGCGGGACGATAACATTGTCGATGGACGCCGTTGACGATTCTATTCGTGCCGATGAGGTTCATATTTCAAATGTGCTATTCAATCTTATTGATAACGCTATCAAATACACCACTGAGACGCCATTGATAAAAATTCGAACACGAAACGAAAGCAAATATCTTGTCATTGAGATAGAAGACAATGGTATTGGAATAAAAAGAGAGGATTTGTCTCAGATTTTTGAGAAGTTTTTCAGGGTTCACACTGGTAATCTGCATGATGTAAAAGGTTTTGGACTTGGCTTGTATTACGTGAAGCTCATTATTGAATCTCACAAAGGTAAGGTTGAGGTAAAAAGCACCATGGATAAAGGCACCACCTTTATTATTTCCTTACCGAAGATTGCTTAATTTTTAAAAAGTCGGGCACTTGGCTGAGGAAAAAGGCCATCCCGAGAAATTTTTGCTCCTCTTTTGAAAACGACAATGCGTTCACCAATACTCTGGTTTTCCATAACCGCATCGAGCACAAAATAATCGTCTGCTTCGAACAACACTTTGTAGTTTCCTCTAGTTGTCAATTTTCCTACCTGAATGCTCAAATACCCCGCATTAATCTCAATTCGAATAGGAACTGCTTTTACTTGAATCAATTTCTTGCCAACCTCTAACGGATATTCGTTAATCTGACCTTCGTAGGTTCCATAATATTTCCTTTTCAATTTTGTTTGGGCGCTGAGCTGCCCTGCGGATAGCAACACTATTAAAAGAAAAAGGAATTGTTTTTTCATAACTTAAACAAATCTAAACGTTTTTTTGAACAATTTGAACGATTGAAATCATTTCTTTTTTGAATTAAATACCGTCGACGCCTTGCACAACGCGCCACTAAAAGAGACAAAAAATCAAAATCTAATTTGCACATATGTGAATATCTTCTCTAGTAAAACAGCTATTTCGTCGTTCTAAAAACCTTCAATTTTCTTACCTTCGGGGTTTAAAAATAGAATACCAAAACATGCAGCAATATCACGATTTACTTCGCCGAATAATTGACGAGGGCACTTTCAAAGGAGATAGAACGGGAACCGGAACGACTTCCATTTTTGGTCACCAAATGCGCTTTGATTTATCCAAAGGCTTTCCTTTGGTTACAACTAAAAAAGTCCATTTACGGTCGATCATTGTTGAATTATTATGGTTTTTGAACGGTGATTCTAACATTAAATACTTAAAAGATAACGGTGTTTCTATATGGGATGAGTGGGCAGATGCAAATGGAGATCTTGGTCCAGTCTATGGACATCAATGGAGATCTTGGCCAGGAAAAGACGGCCAACCAATTGACCAAATTACAAAGTTAGTTGACCAGATAAAAAACAATCCGAATTCACGAAGACTTTTGGTTTCCGCATGGAACGTTGCAGACGTAGACAACATGGCTTTGCCTCCTTGCCACACCATGTTTCAGTTTTACGTAGCGGATGGAAAATTAAGTTGTCAGTTGTACCAGCGCTCTGCGGACACATTTTTAGGGGTTCCGTTTAACATTGCATCCTATGCTTTATTGACCATGATGATGGCGCAAGTTTGCGATTTAAAAGTCGGAGATTTCGTTCATACTTTTGGGGATGCACATTTGTACAGTAACCATATGGAACAAGCCCATTTGCAGTTGAGCCGCGATCTTCGCCCTTTGCCAACAATGAAAATTAATCCAAACGTTAAGGACATTTTTAGTTTCAAATTGGAAGACTTCGTGCTGGAAAACTACGATCCGCATCCTCACATCAAAGGCGCCGTTGCCGTATAATTTTATCGAATGAAAGTAGCGCTGATTGTCGCGATGGACTTAGAAAAAGGCATCGGAAAAAACAATGATTTGATGTGGCATCTACCGGCCGATATGAAATTTTTCAAAGAAACGACTTTGGGACATATTGTTGTGATGGGTCGGAAAAACTGGGATTCCATTCCTTTCAAATATCGACCGTTAAGCAATCGTGAAAATGTTGTGTTGACTCGAAACACGAATTTCAAAGCTGACGACTGCGTTGTTCTTCACGATATAAGTGAGGTCTGGGAAAAATACAAAAAGGAAGAGGAAAGGATTGTTTTCATAATTGGTGGTGGCGAAATATACAAGCAAGCACTGGCGAGTAATTTAGTGACAGAAATGTACATCACACACGTCAATAAAAAATACGGAGCGGAAACATTTTTCCCGGATTTTGACCTAAAAAAATGGAATGTTGAAATAATTCGACTGCATGAAAAAGACGCCAAACATGAAGCGGAATTTCAGGTGAATAAATATACATTGGCTTTGCCTTCGACTCCCTGTCTAGCCGACAGGCAGGCGCTCAATCAACACCAAAAAAATTGATTTTATATAAATTGCGCCGACTGAGCGAAGTCGAAGACGTCGCAATAATTCGTAATTAATTATGAAACTCTGCATAGCCGAAAAACCAAGTGTCGCGAAAGACATTGCAGAAATCATTGGAGCAAAACAACGCAACGATGGTTACTGGGAAGGTAATGGCTATTGCGTTACGTGGACATTTGGTCACTTGTGTACGTTAAAAGAACCACACGACTACAACGAAAATTGGAAATACTGGAAATTGGAAGATTTGCCCATTATTCCAACCAATTTCGGTATTAAAGTCATTGAAGAAAGCGGCGTAAAACGGCAATTTGCTTGTATAGAAAAACTGGTCGGGATGGCGGATGAAATCATCAACTGCGGGGATGCTGGACAAGAAGGAGAGCTGATTCAACGCTGGGTTTTACACAAAGCCAAATGCAAAGTTCCGATCAAGCGTTTGTGGATTTCCTCTTTGACGGAAGAAGCGATAAAAGAGGGTTTTGAGAAACT
>JAHEMP010000315.1 GCA_024643585.1 Crocinitomicaceae bacterium
AAAGCGTATTACGAGCATTTGGACTTGATGAAAATAAATCGTCAAGGTCGAAATTTAGTTTTGCACACTACTTTGAGTTTTTAATGGAATAATTAAAATCGCGGAAAGGGCTGGGTTAAGCGATTTTTTGTATTTTTAGAATATACATTTTCGAGTTAACTATTTAGTAATTCGAGATTCACAAATTCTTATTTATGGTAACGCTCAAATACAAAATATACATTGATGCTCCTCGCGAAAAGGTTTGGGGGAAAATGTGGAATGATGAAAACTACAGAATTTGGACGGAAGCTTTTACAGCTGGAAGTCATGCTGTGAGTGAATGGAATGAAAGTGATCCCATTCAATTTCTAGACTCGAAAAACAATGGTATGTTTGGCGTTATTGAAACCAAAATCGATAACGAAGTGATGGTATTCAAACAGTTGGGTGATATACTCGATGGGGTCGAAATGGAACGTGAATGGGCTGGTGCTCGGGAACAATATTTTCTACTGAATCGTGAGGGTAAAACCAAATTGAAAGTTAGTGTCGATGTTTTAACTGAATACGTTGAAATGATGAACGATATTTATCCGAAAGCTCTCGATAAATTGAAAGAAATCGCTGAAATGTAATTTGTTGTGAAATCGGAGTTGGTTGATGATTATATTTCAGCATTTGATTCTGAAATCCAAGAAAAACTTCAATTGATGCGTAATACAATATTGTCTGTTGCACCAAATGTTGAAGAATTTATTTCATATAAAATGCCGGCTTATAAACTCAATGGAATTCTTGTTTATTTCGCAGGATTTAAAAACCACATTGGATTTTATGCGCTTCCGACTGGACACAAGAAATTCGTAAAAGAGTTGTCTAAATATAAGACGGGAAAAGGTTCAGTGCAGTTTCCAAATAATCAAGACCTGCCGGTTGAATTGATAAAAAAAATGGTTGAGTTTAGAATTAAAGAAAACCTAACCAAGTCTTCTTAAGATGAAATGAATGTTTTAAAACAAACAAAATTATCTACCTCGATTAATTATAAAGCTAACTTTACGCTACAAATGTTTATGTTATGAAAGCAAATTTGCCCAGTTCAGATAATCCGCGTATCGTTATTGTAGGAGGAGGATTTGGTGGACTGCGTTTGGCTATGGACTTGTCTCATACCAATTATCAAGTTGTAGTGATCGATAAGAACAACTATCATCAATTTCAACCCTTGTTTTACCAAGTTGCAACAGCAGGTTTAGAACCAAGTTCCATTATTTTCCCTTTCCGACGGATGTTTCAAAAAGCCAAAAATGTTCATTTTAGGTTGGCAGAAGTAAACGCAATTTCAACTGAAAAGAAGGAAATTGAAACGAATTTGGGTTCGATTACTTACGATTATTTGGTAATAGCAACGGGTGCAGGGACTAATTTCTTTGGAAACGAAAGGTTGGCAAAACTAAGTTACCCAATGAAATCGATAGGCGAGGCATTGGTACTTCGCAATTCCTTGTTTCTGAGTTTCGAACACGCATTAGCTAGCGAAACGGAAGCGGAAAAAGAAGGCTATCTCAATGTAGTTGTTGTAGGTGGTGGTCCGACTGGAGTTGAAGTTGCCGGAACCATTGCCGAAATGAAACGATTCATTTTACCCCGCGATTATCCTGAAATGGATTTCTCCTCCATGCACATTACCTTGGTGGAAGGTTCTCCAAAAGTGTTAAATGGAATGAGTGAAAAATCTTCGCTTCAGGCTTTAGAGTATCTTAAGAAATTAGGAGTGGAAGTAGTTTTAAACGCTTTTGTTCAAGACTATGACGGTAAAATAGTGACAATTAAAGGTGTTGAAAATATTGCAACGAGAAACTTAGTATGGGCTGCGGGAATTGTCGGCAATAAAATTATAGGGCTTCAGGATGAAGACTATGTAAGAGGTGGACGAATAAAAGTCAACCGTTTTAACCAAGTGGAAAGCAACACTTCTGTTTATGCCATAGGAGATGTTGCGTACATGGAGACGGAAAGATATCCAAACGGGCATCCACAAGTCGCTCAAGGAGCCATTCAGCAAGGTAAAAACATAGCTAAAAACTTCATTGCCATGAGCAAGTCTCAAAAAATGAAAAAATTTGAATATAAAAACTTGGGCAGCATGGCTACTGTCGGCAGAAATAAAGCTGTTGTAGATTTACCGAATAGACATTTTGCTGGTTTTTCAGCATGGTTAGTATGGATGGTTGTTCACTTGCGATCCATTTTAGGAATAAAAAATAAATTTTTGGTCTTCCTGAACTGGATTTGGAATTATTTGACTTACAATTTGTCATTAAGATTAATTATTCAAAATCCTAGAAGAGAGGAAATAAAAGAGGAATAAGGTTAGTCTACCCAAATTAATTCTGGAATTTCCGTGTAAAGCAAAGCGGATTTGACATTTTCATGCCCCATGCGCTTCAACAATTGAGCGTAGTTTCTGACTTGCTTATGGTGTTTTTTTTCGGCTGCTCCTGTTTTAAAGTCCAAGACAATTAATTGATTGTTTTGAATTAAAATTTTATCCGGACGACTGCTTTTTACTGTTGCAAACAATATACTTTGTTCACTTAAAATTTTCGTACTTGAAGTGTATAAATCAGTCAAGTATTTTTTGAATATTTCATGGGATTGATCAACCATTTTATCCTTGTATTGACGATCAATTTCGCCATTTGCAATCAATTCATTTAATCTTTCCTCGATTTGATTTTC
>JAHEMP010000316.1 GCA_024643585.1 Crocinitomicaceae bacterium
TATTGTACCACTGACCATATTCCAAGAAGAAATTCCTGGTCCACCTATCCACGCTTCGTCGTGCTGGTTGTCTATCTCAATAAAATCATTTTTTTCTGGCAATATTTGAACAATCCACCTATCCTTATTGTCATAGCTTCGAATGTCCAATACTACTTTTCCGTTATCGGATTGAATAGGGCGGTGCATAATTATTTTTCTATTTGCCTCATAAAATGAACTTGTGTCTCCATATTCTTTTAAGTACTCTGGTTTTTTGAGGATAGAAGATAGACTATCGAATTTCATAAAAAACAAAGAATCTTTTTCTATGTCGAATATACCGAATGAATGAATGGGCTCATTTTCTCCAACTTTTGAACGTGCGTTTGTGGTGTAGGAATATCCGCTGTTGCTTATGTGATGTTGAACTGTCGTGTTTTTATTTTCTGGATATTCACCAAATCTGACAAAAACATATTTACCATCTTTTGATATTTCCAAGTAATCTATTTGACGCTGATCAAGATAGATAGATTTTTCAGAATTGTTTTTTCGGTTTTCGCGAAATTTCTCCAATTCTAAATCTTCTTGAATAAACTTGAAAAGTTCTTCTTGTTGTTCGCTCAATTCTGTTTTCTTTTCATTTTGCTCATTTTCTTTCCCCTTTTTGAAAAAAGTTAACTGACGAATACTTCCTATTTTTGAATCATACAAGAATAAATTTAAACTCTGCTGAAAGCATATTTGATTAGGATCTTTCAAACGTTGAATATTAAAAATTCTAGAATCTGTTTTAATTATTTCGGTGTATAAATCATTTGATTTGTTGTACCTCCATAAATTTCCATTCTCTAAAAAGTATTGTGTTTCATAATTTCTTTGGTTTTCATCAAATTCTAAATTATCATGAACAGAATTTGGGTCAACTTTAGTTATTGCTTTATCAATGAGAGAGTATTTGTATTTGCTCATCTCTGTTTCATTAGCAGGGTTCCAATCGAAAAGAATGGATTTGCCATTCGGATGCCAAGCAACATTTTCCGGCCAATAACCAATAAATTCCTTCCCTTTCATTATTTCTTTTAATTGAAGAACGGACTTATTGTCCATTTGAGAAAACAATGAAAATGTGCTACAAATTGTTAAAACAGAAAAAAGCCAGATTGAAAATCGCATAAATTTATTTTGAAGAAACCAAAAATAAGACATTTTTTATTACACTTTCACTACAATGTATCGGAGGAAAATCGAAGAGAAAAAGCATTTATAACTATTGTTCTACGGTAAAAATGTCGGCTTCAATTTGTTTTATATAAGACCCTAAATATTTGCAATACAGGTATTTGTCGAGTTTTCGCCATAGCAATGTTAATTGTTTTCTTGGTTTTTTCATTGCGATGTATTGAAAAAAAATTAATTTCAGTACTCATTCTAAATTATATAATTATGAAAAAAATTATGTTTACAGCGTTAGCATTGATTGCCTTTGCAGGTACTTCATTCTCGCAAAAAGCAACTTTAGACAATCCATGGTCTTTAGAGGGAGTCTTAGGATTCACAAACCCTGGTGGAATTAACTGGGCGGCACCTACAATTCGTGCTCGTTACTTCGTTAACGACAATATTGCTGCAAGAGTACAATTAGGTTTAGGCGATGGTTTAGGTACGCCAATGAGTGAGTCGTATACTTTTTACGAAAATGCAGATGGAACTGGTGGTGAAGGTACACAAGACATCAACAGATCTTCTTGGAATGCTCAGATTGGTGCAGAATACCACCTTGCAGGAACAAGCAAAATGTCTCCTTACTTTGGATTAGGTATCAATTTCGGTGGTGGTTCTGTAAAGGAATCATGGGATAAATACGATGGTACTGGATACAATGCTAACGTAGGTGTTGAAGCTGAAGGGAAAATGTCAATGTTTGGCGTTGGAGTATTAGCAGGTATGGATTATTACGTTCTTGAGAATATCTATCTTGGATTGGAATTAGGCTTGACATATTCAAGCGTTTCTTATTCAGATCAAACTCAAGATGTTACGACTCCAGCTGGAACTACAAAAACAGTTAATGCAGGCTCAAAAGAGACTTACTTGTCTACAGGAGCAGCTTCTGCGGCTTTCAGATTAGGTTGGAGATTCTAGTTTAACTTGAACTTTATTAAAAAAGAGAGGAATTTCGATTCCTCTCTTTTTTTTTGCTCAATTCGAATAATTCAGTATCTTTGCACCCTTAAAATAATTTATTAATCGGGGTTTCGCACTCCAACAAATAAAACAAATAAAAATGGCAACAAGAATTAGATTGCAAAGACATGGGAAGAAAGGAAACGCTATCTTCCATTTAGTAGCTGCTGACTCAAGAGCAAAAAGAGATGGTAAATTCATCGAAAAATTAGGAGTTTACAATCCAAACACAAATCCAGCAACAGTAGACATCAATTTTGATCGCACTTTGCATTGGGTACAAGTTGGTGCTGAAATGTCAGATACTGCTCGTGCTTTATTGTCTTACAAAGGGATTTTGCACAAAAATCACTTATTGAAAGGTATTGAAAAAGGTGCTTTAACGGCTGAACAAGTTGAGGAGAAATTCGCAGCATGGGTTGCTGATAAAGAAGGTAAAGTTCAAGGTAAAGTAGATCGTTTAGGAAACGAATCAAATGCTGCTAAAACTGCACGTTTGGCTGCGGAAAAAGCTGCTAAAGAAGCAAAAGCAAAAGCTATTGAAGCGAAAAA
>JAHEMP010000068.1 GCA_024643585.1 Crocinitomicaceae bacterium
AGGCATCTTCATGTCTGGATGAGAAAGACAGAATTCGCCTATGCTTGGATCCAATGTAAATCCATTCACTCCTTTTCCAGTCGTATAGACCAACATGGTTGATGAACCGTAAAGAACATAACCTGCAGCAACCTGATCGTCTCCTTTTTGGAGCATGTCTTCCATTGTAGCAGGCGAACCAACTGGTGAAACTCTTCTGTAAATGGAAAAAATAGTACCGATAGAAACGTTCACATCGATATTGGATGAACCGTCCAAGGGGTCAAAAAGCACAACATATTTACCATTTTTGGAAGCTTCCGATTCAAAAGCAACGAAATCGTCATTTTCCTCGGATGCGATGCCACAAACTTCACCTCCTTGCTCGAACATTTTGATGAACTGCTCGTCGGCAATTACGTCCAACTTTTGTTGTTCTTCGCCTTGAATATTTATTTCGCCTTGCGCACCAAGAATGTTGTCAATTAATCCTGCGCGGCGAACATCGCGTGTTACAATTTTGGAAGCTACGGCTATATCGTTTAATATTCTCGACAATTCACCTGTTGCAAAAGGGAAATCGGCTTGACGATCTAAAATAAACTCGTTGAGGGTAATTAATTTGGACATCCAGAAATTTTTTGACAAATATCGTGATTTTATAGGAAAATCAACTTGAAATTTCCCAATCTAAATAAAAATTGGACGTGGATAAAAAGAATGGCGCATCAACAGCGCGTTCTCTTTAATATTAGATACGCGTAAAATTATATCTTAGAATAGTATCTTTTTTCACGGATGGATTGTTCCAAGTAGGGATTTCTTGAACATAAGTAATCGTGAAATTATCTTTCGAAACAATTGTTCCATCAACCGTACCTATATATGGATTTCCTGGAAGACCCCCATAACTTAATGCAGGAACAAGAGAGTCCGGCATGTGCATATTTTTCGTTGACCACGTAATTAGAAAAATGAAGTTTGTTTTTTGAAAATCAAATTCAGGACCCTCCACTTTCATATGGGATTTTTCATACGAATAAACAGTCGCAGTATCTGTAATTGTATCATTCCAAGTATACAAATATTTACCTTCCATTTTTGTCGAAGAATAGGAACAAGAACCATCGTCTTTTTTAATATCTGAAAAGTAGTTGGTCGCTAATTCATCCGTACACCCAGATTTTTTACAAGAGGTAATCGTAAATGTAAGGGTTAAAAAAGACACAGCAGTTACTAGGAATAAGTTCTTCATTTTGATAATTTTATTTAGCGAAGCTACTATTAATTTTATTTCTGTCAAAAAATACTTTCGCATTCCTCGCTAAATGGCTAAGAAATCTAATTTTTTGCTTTGGCTTTTTTGTTCTGATAGATCTCGAAAGAACCAATTTTCAAATAGAATCCTTTTCGCTGACTGGCTTTATTCTCACCTGTTTTATAATCGACTTGCGTTTTGATTATATCCGAAAGTTTGTTGGTAATTGGTTGAACTGGATTTTTCATGGCCAAAGTGGTTGAAGCATCCTCAGGCATTTCGGTTGGTTGATACGCCACTGCAGAAACAGGTTTATCAGGCAAAGAAGAAAAAGAAACATTTTCAGCGAACTGAGATTCAAGTCTTTGAGCACGTTTTGTTGAAAGTCGACTGTTGACACTTTTTGGTTCAGCAGCAAAAGCAATACCATTAGAGGTATTAGAATTTTCCTTTGAATCAAATCCAGTATAAGTATTTGCGGCGCTACCGGTATTGTCATCCGTTGTTTTTGTTGGAAGAGAGGCCGTCGTTTTGTGGCGCGTATCCGGAGTGTTGGCCGCTGATTGAACATCGTCGACGTTATTAGGATTTGGCAGTAACCAAAAAACTAAAACAGCACAAGCAGCTGCAAGAGTCGTAAGCAAGGGCCATAAAGCAATGGTTTCACGCTTTTTTAATCCTCTTTTGTTGCCATAAATAACCTTTTCGTCAGGTATAATTGAGGAAAGTGAATATATCTTTCTATCCAACTTGTATTTAGGATGGGTTTCAATAAATTTATCTAGTTCAGCAATTTTGTCATTGGACAATTGGCTTTCTTTTTCGGCCGTTAAAAAGTACTCAATATTCGAATCATCAATTTTTTCAGAATTGCCGTTTTGTTTCAGATTGTTTTTAAAATCATTATCCAAAACAAAAGAATAATCCGATAATTCAGGACCCAAATCTTCCACCTGCAACTCTGGGTTATCTGCTAAAAAAGCAAACAACGACAAAGTCATGTCACTACTTAAATTACCTTCAAGGTAATCCAAATAGTATGCTTCGTAATTATTGCTATTTATTTTATTATTCATTTTATCAAACTATTATTTCTGTACTTTTCAAGTACGCCTTCAAAGCTTGTCGTGCTCTAAAGATATATACTTTTACCTGGGATTCTTTCAACTTACAAATTTCTCCAATTTCTTCGTAAGAATATCCTTCATAATCTCTTAATAACACAAGCGTTTTTTGAATTTCCGGCAAAAGATCCAAGGCTTCGTTTAGAACCTTCTGTAAGTCGAAATTTGATTCTTGAAAAGCGACTCCTTGCCGATCTTCAGAAGGTAATTCGTAACTTCTTTTTTCTTTTTTCACAAAATCCATTATTGCATTATACGCAGTGGTGAAAAGATAACTTTTTACTTTTTCCGCGTTTATCTCTTCGTGTTTGGACCAAACTTTCATGAAGGTTTCTTGTACAATATCTTTTGCAGACATTTCATTTCTAAGATGTTTCATAGAAAACCGGAAAATATTATCCGAATATTCATCCACAGCAATATTGAATTCTTTAACCGTCATGTTTGTTTTGTACAGTTGTAAGACTCACAAGTACATGAAAAGTTACAAATTGAAAGTAAAAAAAGCAATAAATAGGTAGTTTTAATTATATAAAAGGGTGAAATAGGGGGTGTTGAGTGGTTAATTTTTAGTTAAAAATGAACCTATGTTCGAAATCAAATTACATTTGTACAGTATAAATCCTCCTATCTTGTAAAATGAAACAAGGGTTGAAAATAGTTTTATTCATACTCCCGCAGCTTTTTGCGCTGTTTGTGAAGTCAAATAACGCATTTTCAGCAACGGATGACACCTATCACCACGCATCGTTTAATAAGTTTTCCGATCACCATTTCACCAATTTAGTTACTGCGGATAGTTTTCAAGAGTATGAATTAGAATTTGAAGATGATGAGTTTTCAGATTTTTTTTCCTTCGATTCTTATCTAAAATTTCAAATAAAGAAGAAGAAAACGATTTCGGATGACCTTTGGTTCGCATATGGTTATCATGTAAAACTATATATTCTGTATAGTTCACTCAAATTGTATTGCTAGTTTTTTAGAATGGAATTTATCCTTCGTGATAAATTCATTCATTGTTCAAAGTGAATTCTAATATGAATATCACTTCTTTCTGTGCAACAATCAGAAAAAAATCACAAGATTATGAACGCTTTTCGCAAGAATGGCAAAAAATTAGATCATGCAAACAACGCATCATCAAAATATTGGAGAGTTCGACTTGGATGAGGTCTTACATCGACTGGCACATTATTTACCGGCTCAAGCTCCTTTAAAGGATTTTATTCATCACAATACCTTACACGCTTTTCAGCAAGAAAAATTCCATTCGGCATTAACAAAAGCCGGAGAAATATTTGGCTATAAGGGCTACCTATCGCTTCACGATTTCCGAAAAATATACGCTGAGAATAAAATTAGCGATGTAATAATTACGCGAGTAATCAAGAAAAGAAAGGGAACAGCCGATTTGGACCAATGGAAATCGAAAATGCTTGAAGGCTCTTTCGATACTGAGCATCGTCCGCGAATTGGCAAACTCCGGGAAACTTGGAAACGGGTTTACAAAGTAAATTTGGACAAGGTAACACATCCAGTGCTTTTTCGAATTATCAGCAATTATTTGGACCAAGGAATTTCTAAATGGGATTTTCCCGCTTCGGAAAATGGTTTGCTGGCTTCTCTTCGAGAAATAGAAAAAAACAGTTTCATCAGTTTTTTTAAAGGAAAACGGGCAAAACGCCTTTTAAACAAAGAGGATTTAACCCTCATAGAACTTTTGGATTTATTGATTTACAAAGAGGAATACTACGAACAATATTTGTTCGACCTCAGTTTTGCTCATCCAGGTTGGTCAGGCATGGTAGCTGTTTTGGAGGCTAGTCCAAAAGGTTTGCTAGACAGAAGAATGGTATCGCTTTCCGATTTCATTATTATTGATTTGCTTTTGGAAATAGACGCATTGGATGAAAAATTAGGTGAAACCTGGAGTCCATTGGCATTAAAAGTTGAAAAAAAGCCGGTTGAAATTTTTGCTAAAGTGAAAGATTCTGATTTGGCCTCTGTGTATGAATTGTGGCAAGAATCATTTGAATGGACTTATTACGACGAAGTTTTGGCTGGTTTAGAAAAAACAAGTCTACAGGTTCACGAGAGTCGCGAAGCAAGTTTTCAAGCCTTGTTTTGTATTGATGACAGAGAATGTTCTATTCGCCGGTATGCTGAGGAATTAGATAAAAACTGCAAAACGTACGGAACACCTGGCCATTTTAACATTGTCACGCATTTTCAGCCAGAGCACAGTGCTTTTCACACACAAATTTGTCCAGCGCCCTTAACGCCGCAACATTTGATAAAAGAAATTGATTCAGGTGTTAAGTCTCAAAAGGATTACCATTTCACCAATCATGATCACTCCCTGTGGCGGGCTGGAATTACCACTGCCACGGTTGGGTTGTGGTCGGGATTCAAGTTATTTGCGAATATATTCCGTCCTAGCTTTATGGCGAGTGCGGTTTCTTCGTTTCAACATATGGACGAAAACGCGCAACTTACCATTGAATTCCAAGGAGAGAAAACAGAAGATGGATTGCAAATTGGGTTTACTTTAGATGAAATGGCGGATTCCATGGGCCGAATGCTAAAAAGCATTGGCTTGGTTGATGGGTTTGCTCCCCTTATTTATCTGATTGGTCACGGTGCAAGTAGTGTCAATAACACCTATTATGCGGGATATGATTGTGGCGCTTGTTCTGGTCGTCCTGGCTCAGTAAATGCGCGTGTAGCTGCCTGGATGTTAAACGATGAAAGAGTTCGTTTGCGCTTGATTGACATGGGATTGAAAATTCCATTAGAAACGCAATTTATAGGTGGCCTGCATGATACAACGCGTGACGAGATTAAATTCTTTGATGAAAACGTGTTGAACGATAAAAATGCAATTGACCATGCAGGTCGAAAAACACTTTTTGAACAAGCGTTGGATTTGGATGCAAAAGAAAGATCAAGAAGATTTGCCTTATCACAAACAAAAGGAAGCCCAAAAAAGGTTCACGAAAAAGTAAAATTGCGTTCTGTGTCATTGTTCGAGCCTCGTCCAGAATACAACCATGCTACCAATACACTTTGTATTATTGGTCGTAGAGATTCTTTCAAAGATTTGTTTTTGGACAGAAGGGCATTCATGAATTCTTACGATTATCGTTTGGATCCTAAAGGAGAGTTTTTGGCCGGTATTTTAGGTGCCGCCGCTCCGGTTTGTGGCGGAATTAATTTGGAATATTATTTTTCAAGAGTTGACACTGATCGTTTAGGTGCAGGTTCAAAATTACCACACAATGTGATGGGATTGATTGGTGTCGCCAATGGTTCCGACGGTGATTTACGACCAGGATTGCCCTTCCAAATGGTTGAAATTCACGACCCGATGCGATTGATGATTTACATCGAACAATTTCCAAATGTAGTTCTTGATACCTTAAATGGTTCTCCCGCGGCTAAGCAATGGTTCGAAGACGAATGGATCCATTTGGTAGTTCAACACCCTGAAAGCAAAATTCTTCATCGGTATTCGAATGGAAAGTTTGAGGAATATCAAACCTTGATAAAAGAGATTCGAACGACAAATAGTTTAGAAAAACTAATTGAATCGTCAGAAGAGAATTTGCCTGTTTTAATCCTTAATTCATAATAGTGATGGACTTTATTTTTCAAAATTTGGCTTTTTTCATCAACATTTTTGTTGGCGTTCCAGCCTTAGGATTTTTCTTCTCGTTGATTATACCAGAAAGGAAAGAATTTGCATTGTCTGTTGTCGGATTTGTAACCTCATTAACGACTTTACTATCCGCAATTGTTTTTGTCGGTTTCTGGGCAGCTCAAGGATTTCAGTCTATCAATTTGAAGGAAGTAGTGCTTTATCAATCCAAAGAGTATTCCTTTTTAATTGACTTGTATTTCGATAGAGTTACGGCAGTTTATTTGATGGTAGGCGCTTTTCTTACCTTTCTCATAACGGCTTTCAGTCGATTTTACATGCATAGGGAAAAAGGGTTCAAACGCTTTTTTAACACCATTCTGTTCTTCTTTTTAGGCTACAATATCACGATTTTCTCGGGTAACTTTGAAACACTTTTTATAGGATGGGAAATATTAGGTTTGTCATCTTTCCTGTTAATTGCTTTCTACCGAGAGCGTTATTTGCCGGTTCGGAATGCCATGCGTGTTTTCTCGATATATCGAATTGGTGATGTCGGAGTGTTGTTGGCCATGTGGGGAAGTCATCATTTGTGGGATGCCAACATTACTTTTTCCCAATTGGAAAATCACTCCGCCGTTCATCAGCATGTGGTTGGTCATAGCGCAGCCGCCATTTTTATATCCTTGATGATCGTTTTAGCTGCCGCGGTAAAATCTGCTCAGTTGCCTTTTTCATCTTGGTTGGCAAGAGCAATGGAAGGCCCGACACCGTCAAGCGCAATTTTCTATGGTTCACTTTCGGTTCATTTTGGTGCTTTCCTCTTGATGAGAACCTATCCATTTTGGTCAGAACAACCCATAATAAGAATACTAATCATCATTTTAGGACTTGTTACGGCTCTAGTTGCTTCACCGATTGCGAGAATTCAATCCTCGATAAAATCAAAAGTGGCGTATGCTTCAATCGTACAAATAGGCATCATTTTCATTGAAATTGCGCTTGGACTTGAGATGCTAGCTTTAGTTCATTTCGCGGGTAACGCTTTCATGAGAACGTATCAATTGCTGGTTTCGCCATCCGTTGTTGCCTACAGAATCCGAGAGCAATTTTACCATTATGAAAAAAGAACGCAACCAATTGTAGGAACCTATTGGAAAAAATGGGAATATACGATTTATCAATTGAGCTTACGAGAATTTAAATTGGATCATATTCTGAATAAATACGTCTTTAACAACATCAAAAAAATTGGTCAATTTCTCTCTTTCATTACGTTAAAAAATGGATTTTGGGTTTTTGGCACTATTTATTTGATTGGGGTTGCTTTGTTTTTTAACAAAGGAACAATCGATCCATTGTTATTAGATTATTTGCCCGAAACATTTTCATTCATTGGTTTGGTTATGGTATTCCGTGCTTTTGGAGAAAGGAAGTCGCCACTTTTGGCTTGGACACTTTTAATGACGAATAATTTCTGGTCGCTCTTGGCAACAACATTTTTAGGAGAATTGTCGATAAAGGAACTTGGATTTTATTTAAGTGGAGTTGTGATTCTTGGACTTGCAGGATATGCTATCTTATTGATTCTTCAGAAAAAAGAAAAAAACCACTTTACCTTGAACACCTATTATGGACATGTATATCAGCACCCAAGAATTGCATTTCTTTTCTTAATAAGTTGTATGGGGGTTATGGGCTTCCCTATAACTCCAACTTTTATTGGGGAGGATTTACTTTTTAGTCACATTCAAGAAAATCAAATTTTCTTAGCGGTTTTCAATGCTTTGGCCTATATCATCGGAGGAATTAGTGTTGTTCGTATTTATGCTCGGTTATTTCTCGGGCCGCATTGCAAAACATATCATTCAACTGCTTTAAAAGCATCATAAAATTTTAAAAACAAAAAATCATGACATCAAAAAAAATAAAACAAATTCCTGCTGATGGATTCGCAGGTTTAAAACAAAACTTCACGAAAGACGCACTTTCTGGATTTATGGTATTTCTACTGGCTTTGCCCTTGAGTTTGGGGATAGCCAAAGCATCGGATTTCCCACCAATTTTTGGATTGGTAACAGCCATAATTGGAGGCGTATTCGTCAGTTTTTTTTCAGGGACATTGCTTTCTATTAAAGGACCTGCAGCTGGATTAATCGTCATTGCCAGTGGGGCAGTTGGTGCGTATGGCGGTGGAATTATCGGCTGGCAATTGGCTTTAGGAGCTGTTGTTGTAGCGGGTTTCATACAAGTATTGTTTGGTATTTTTAAGCTTGGGAGTCTAGCCGACTTTTTCCCAACAGCAGCGATTCACGGTATGTTGGCTGCCATTGGTATTATCATTATTGCAAAACAAGCACACGTACTTTTTGGAATTGATCCAGCAACCTTAAAAGGGCTGGAACCATTGGAATTACTAGCCATGATACCTAGTAGTTTGGTTCATGAAAACGCACATATTACAGAAATTGGGATTGCATGTTTGGTTATTCTATTTGGTTTTGGTTTTATCAAAAACGCAAAAATTAAAAGAGTACCAGCACCTTTGGTGGTGTTGATTGTTGCCATTCCATTAGGACAAGCTTTACACATCAAAACAGAAGGAGCGATTGCAAATTTTGCTCTGGTAAAAATAGGATCCATTTTCGAGGCATTTAAGGATGGTTTGATACAAGCGGATTTTTCAGGGATTAAACAAATGGGCATTTTTGTTCAATACGTAATACTGTTCTCGTTAATTGGCAGTATAGAGTCTTTATTGACCTCAAAAGCGATTGATGGAATGGACCCTTACAAGCGTAAATCCTTATACAATAAAGATATAATGGCCGTTGGTGCAGGAAACATGATTGCTGGACTGTTGGGGGGATTACCGATGATTAGTGAAGTGGCACGTAGTTCAGCTAACGTTATCAACGGCGCTCAAACACGTTGGGCAAATTTCTTTCATGGTTTGTTCTTGTTGATTGCTGTTTTGTTTTTGGTTCCTTTTATCGAAATGATTCCAAACGCGGCGCTAGCGGCGATGTTGATTTACGTTGGCTTTAAGTTGGCACACCCAAAAGAATTTGTGCACATGTGGCAATTAGGTAAAGCTCAATTTGTGATTTTCGTCGCTACTATTTTCATGACTTTGGCAACCGACTTGTTGATTGGAGTTGGAACAGGAATAGCCTTGAAATTCTTATTTACATTCATTAACGGTGCGAAAGCAAATGAAATCTTTAAATCAAAAGCAAGAGTCGAAGAAAACGGAGAGAATGTAACGATTACTGCGGAAAGCAGTCTAGTTTTTGCCAATTTGATCGGTTTTAAGAAAAAATTAATGGCATTGCCGAAAGGTAAAAATGTAACGTTGAATTTAGCAGCATCCAAATTAGTCGATCATACATCCATGGAATCTTTGCACGAATTTGAACACGATTACAATGAGGCCGGTGGGCATTTGCACATTATAGGATTAGAAAAGCATACCGCTCTAGGCAAAGGAGCGACTTCTGCAAGAGTTTTACTTTAGAAATACAAGTCTAGTATTAGCGGTGTTTCGATTCTTCGGACACCGCTTTTCTATTCTATCATTTTTCGGGCGACCTTAACAGCCAAACTTCTTGGTGTGAACCCAGCGGAAGCGGCCATTATTTTATTGATAAATCCATAAACAGCTACTGATTTCCCTTTCAGCATGGATTTGTAACCGTATTCTGCCACCTCTCTAGCTGTGGGCATTTTTTTTCTTTTGGCCAAAGTACTATCGACCATTTCCGCATTTACAAAAAAGGAAGTCGCTGTCGCTGGAGGACAAAGTGTTGATACTTTGATGCCAAACGACTTTACTTCGTTGTGCAGGGCTTCAGAAAAGCTTAGTACGTATGCTTTGCTCGCAAAATAGGTTGACATTAACGGTCCTGGTTGAAAAGCTGCAGTTGAAGCAATATTCAAAATATAACCCCTTTTTTGATCTACCATTTTAGGAAGGTAAAGTTTGGTCAAATGTGTCAGGGTAATCATGTTTAAGTTGAGCAATTGTGCCTCTTTTTCCCAATCGA
>JAHEMP010000069.1 GCA_024643585.1 Crocinitomicaceae bacterium
CTTCGCTCAGCGCTCAATTATTGCTTTAACGAGCATTGAGCGGAGTCGAAATGCGAATTCTTAGTTATTCAAAGCTTCTGCTCCACCAACGATCTCTAGGATTTCGTTTGTAATGGCCGCTTGACGTGCTTTGTTGTAAGATAATTTCAATTCTTTTTGAAGCTCTTTCGCATTGTCTGTTGCTTTGTGCATGGCAGTCATACGCGCTCCGTGTTCCGATGCGCTTGAATCTAACAAGCTTTTGAACAATTGAATTTTCAATGACTTCGGGATTAAGTCTTCAACGATTTCCTCTTTTGAAGGCTCGAAAATATAATCTCCTGCTGATTTTCCTTCTTCTTGCACGTTTGCAACGATAGGCAAAAATTGTTCTGCTTTCACGTCTTGAGAGGCTGCGTTGATAAATGAGTTATAAACTACAACTACTTTATCGAATTCTTTATTCAAGAAACGGCTCATCAATTCTTCAGCGATTTGAGCGTTGTGTTCGAACGTTAAATCGTAAAAGATATCTTCTGCTTTCGCTAATTCCTCGTTTGTGTAATAAAATTCAGAGCGTTTGAATGCATCTCTTACTTTTTTACCCAAACACAAGATTTTTGGATTTTGGTTTTGGTATTCACCAGCCACCATGGTATTCACTTTCTTGATAATGTTGTTGTTAAAACCACCGCATAATCCACGATTAGATGAAACAGCGATAATCAACACATTTTTCACTTCTCTCGATTCAGAGTATGCATTTTCAGAAAGATCCAAGGTTGCACTCAAATTCCCCAAAATCTCTTGCAATTTATTCGCATAAGGTTTCATTTGGGTAATCGCATCTTGAGCACGTTTCAATTTTGCTGCGGATACCATTTTCATGGCAGACGTAATCTGCATCGTTGAACCAACGGAGACAATTCGATTTCGTATTTCTTTTAGATTTGCCATCTTATTCAATTACGAATTTTTGAATTACAAATTACGAACGTTCCCATTCGTAATTCATAATTCGTAATTCATTTAGTATTTCGCTGCTATTTCTTTTGCTACTTTTCCTAGGACATCTGTCAACTCATCCGTGTATTTTCCTGCTTTCAAAGCCACCAATACATCTGCGTGTTTTGCCTCTAAGTAATTCAAATATTCTGTTTCGAAAGCTTTCACTTTATCGATAGGAACGTTTTGAATCATACCTTTTGTTCCAACATAGATGATAGCAATTTGCTTTTCAACTGGGTATGGATCACCTTCTTTTTGTTTCAAGATTTCAACGTTACGAGAACCTTTGTCCAAAACAGATTTTGTAGCAGCATCCAAATCAGAACCGAATTTAGCAAACGCTTCCAACTCACGGAATTGTGCTTGATCCAATTTCAATGTACCTGCAACTTTCTTCATTGATTTAATCTGTGCGTTACCACCAACACGTGATACAGAGATACCAACGTTAATCGCTGGACGGATACCTGCATTAAACAAATCCGTTTCCAAGAAAATCTGACCATCTGTAATCGAAATTACGTTGGTTGGGATATATGCAGAAACGTCACCTGCTTGAGTTTCAATAATTGGCAAAGCGGTCAAAGAACCACCACCTTTCACTTTTCCTTTCAAAGAAGGAGGAAGGTCATTCATTTGAGATGCGATAGTATCATCGTTGATGATTTTCGCTGCTCTTTCCAACAAACGGGAGTGCAAGTAGAATACATCACCTGGGTAAGCCTCACGACCTGGAGGACGACGCAACAACAAAGACACCTCACGGTAAGCAACCGCTTGTTTTGATAAATCATCGTAAACGATCAATGCAGGATTTCCTAAATCACGGAAATACTCACCGATAGCTGCACCGGTCATTGGTGCGTAGAATTGCATTGGAGCTGGTTCAGCTGCATTTGCCGCTACAACAACCGTATATGCCATTGCACCTGCATCTTCTAATTTCTTAACGATACCTGCAACCGTTGAACCTTTTTGTCCAATTGCTACATAGATACAGAAAACTGTTTCTCCTCTATCGTGGAATTCTTTTTGGTTAATGATGGTATCGATACAAACAGTTGTTTTTCCTGTTTGACGGTCACCAATAACCAACTCACGTTGACCACGACCAACTGGAATCATTGCATCAATTGCTTTGATACCTGATTGCATTGGCTCAGTAACTGGCTCACGGAAAATAACTCCCGGCGCTTTTCTTTCGATTGGCATTTCGTATGTATCACCAACGATTGGTCCTTTTCCGTCAATTGGTTCACCTAAGGTGTTAACAACACGACCGATCATTCCATGACCAACGTTAACAGAAGCAATACGCCCTGTTCTCTTTACCGTGTCGCCTTCTTTTACCAAAAGAGAACGACCTAATAATACCGCTCCAACGTTATCTTCTTCCAAGTTCATCACGATTCCTTGAAGACCTCCGTCAAATTCAATCAACTCACCCGCTTGCGCGCCTGTAAGTCCATAAATACGAGCGATACCATCTCCAATTTGAAGAACTGTACCTACTTCTTGCAATTCAGCTTCAGATTTGAATCCTGATAACTGCTCCTTTAAAATTGCAGAAACTTCTGCTGGTTTTACATCTGCCATAATATGGTATATTCCACTAATCCGAGGATTAGTGAGTTAAACGTTGTTTTAAATTATTCAATTGGTTTGAAACGGAAGCATCAATTTGTTTGTCTCCCATTTTTATAATGAATCCTCCAATAATCGTCGGATCAATTGTTTCTGTAACTTCAAGCTTTCCCTTTACTGAAGCGTCAACTTTAGCGAGAATTTTTGTCTTCGTTGCTTCATCTAAAGCGATAGCACTAACCAATTCCACTGGAACGATTCCTTTGTGCTCTTTTACTTTCGCTTCGAACGCTGCTGCGATTTCTGGTAAAATTGCTTCACGACCGTTTTTGGTAATCAATTCGAAAAACGACATTGTAACCGCTTCAAATTGACCAAAAATCATTTTGAAAACTTCAGCTTTTTTACCTCCATCAATGATAGGGCTGGTTAACATCAAAGCCAAATCACGATTTTCAGCAACTGTATCAGAGAAATATTTCATATCCGCTGCAACTTGGTCGAGGTTCCCTTTTTCAAGAGACAACTCCAACAAAGAGGTTGCGTAACGGATGGCTGCTTTTGTTTGTTTCATGACCCTTTCTTAGTTCAAGTTCACATCTGCGGCCATTTTCTCAGCCAATGCTTTTTGTTTTTCGTCAGATGACATTTCACCACGAATGATTTTTTCTGCAATTTCCAAAGAGAAAGAAGCTACTTGATTTTTCAATTCAGAAATAGCCGCTGCTTTTTCCGAGTTGATCATGTCACGTGCATTGGACATCACTTTTTCCGCTTCAAGTTTAGCTCCATTTTTCGCTTCTTCAACCATCTTCGTTGCTGTCTCTTTCGCATCACGAACAATAGCGTCTCTTTCCGCTCTTGCTTCTTGAATCAATGCTTCATTTTGTGATTGCATTGCTTTCATTTCCGTTTTGGTTTTTTCAGCCAATTCTAAAGCCTCAGTAATTTTTTGCTCACGCTCATTTACAGCTCCTAAAATTGGTTTCCAAGCAAACTTAGCCAAAAGGATAAGTAGGATGGAGAACACCAATGCCGTCCAAAATAACAATCCAAAATCTGGTAATACTAAATCCATTTCTTTGTTTTTTTAAAATTAAAATCAAATAAACTCTGCCGCAACCAACCGTTCCGGCAGAGTTTTAATTTTGGAAAATTAATTATGCTGGGTTTCCACCTAACAAACCAACTACAACTCCGAAAAGTGCCACACCCTCAATCAAGGCTGCTGCAATAATCATTGCTGTTTGAATTTTTCCTGAAGCTTCTGGTTGACGTGCGATTGCGTCCATTGCAGAACCACCGATTCTACCAATACCTAAACCGGCACCTAATACTGCCAAACCTGCTCCAATTGCTGCTATACTTCCGTACATACTATATTGATTTTAAATAATTACTAAATCTTAGTGCGCTTCGTGCGCATGTTCTTCATGGTGACCTTCATCAACTGCGGCACCGATAAATAAAGCTGACAACATGGCAAACAAATAGGCTTGCAAGAAGGCAACCAATAATTCCAAAACAGAAATAAACAAGGCCATAGGAACAGATAAAGCTCCCCAAGATGCACTCTTGTTTATGAAAATAATGGATACTAAAGCTAAAATGATAATGTGACCTGCAGTCATGTTTGCAAACAAACGTACCATTAATGCGAAAGGTTTTGTCAAAATACCAACCAATTCAATAGGAATCATAATTGGCAACAAGGCTTTAGGAACTCCTGGAGTTGCGAAGATGTGTGCCCAATAGTGCTTGTTCCCTGAAAGAACAGTTACAATTAAAGTACAAACTGCCAAGAATAAAGTCACTGCGATGTTACCGGATAAATTCGCACCTAAAATTGGAATCAATCCCAATAAATTTGAGATTAAAATGAAAAAGAAAATTGTCAATAAATAAGGAACGTATTTTTTATATTTCTTTTCTCCGATGTTAGCTTTTGCTATGTCATCGCGAACAAACAAGATTAATGGCTCGGTGAATTTCGCAATTCCTTTTGGCGCAACGGCTCCATTTTTCTTGAAATGCTTAGCTGTAGAAAACATGATTAATAAGAAAACCAAAGCTACAATAAACATAAAAACGACATTCTTTGTAATGGATAAATCCAAAGGTTTTGCTCCGCTTGGGTGTTCTCCGTGAAAATGTAATTCTCCGTTTTCTAATTTGTAGATTTTCTCGTGATACATTGCATAACCTGCAGCTGGACCTTCACCAATCATGTAAGATACTTGCTCATCGTTTTTTTCTAATGTAGCGTATCCCGGTGTACCGTGATAAAAATGTGAAGCCGAAAAAACTTTCAGTCCACCATCCATTAATAGGATTGGCAAATAAATTGAAGTTCCACCATGCTCAGGTCCCCACAAATGCCATTCGTGCGCATCCTTGATGTGGTGCATGATCATTTCATTGACATTAAATGGTTTTTCCTCATTATGAGCGCCTTCAGCGCTTTCATTTGCCCACAAAGATGAGTTAATCGTCAATGCGACAAGTGATAAAATGAATGTTTTTATAACGTTATTCCAAGCCATTTTAGCCATTTTAAATGTATTAACCTTCAAATTTTTGCGCAAAGGTAGGGAAACTTTCCTAAAAATCTATAACTTTTTATCCATAACTGTTGGATAAATTTGAACTACCCTTGAAACCCTTATTTAATCTTGGTTTAGCAGGTTCTCAAAGTTCAACACTAATTGATTTATTTTTTCAATTCGTCGTCTGTTTTTATCCGCAAGAGCTGCATCGTTATTTTTTTCATATTGAACAATTTCTTCTGAAAGCGTTTCTTTCCTTTCTTCCAAGGATTGTATTAAATAATCAAGGTTTTGTCCCATGAACATTTTGGTGTAATAACCACCGTTTTTATTTAATGAACTATAAATTGGTAGAGCGCTTTCAATTTGTTCTTCGCTCATTCGGCTATTGAACATAGTGAATGAATTCATTGCGCTCAATTGATCAAAACCTGAAAGTTTTCCCTCTGATAAAATATCTTTAAAAAATGCCGATTTATCTACCTCACCATACGTGCCGTATATTTGAGCAATGGTGGTAAGCATTTTTTTAGATTCTTCTTTTTCCAAAACTTTTGCTTTCTCCATAGCCATTTTGGGGTCAATTTTGCTCATGCTTTTTAATGCACTTCCAACTACAGAATAACTTTGATCATTTGAAATGGCAAAAGACAAAATATCCAGTAAATCTGCTCCATTCATATTGGCTGACAAATAATTAATTGCTGCAGCTCTTACAGCCGATTTTCCATCGTTAACAGCCAAATTCTTGATTATTTTGAGCGAAATATCCTTGTTGTTGCCTTCAAGAGTGCTTGATTTTTCAATAGCAACCATTCTAATTTTCCAGAATTCATCATTCAAAGCGTCCAAAACCATTTGTTCCGAAGACGCTGCTCCAGCAACCAATCCATCTTCTAGCGATTGATTTCTTACTTTATATCTGTCCGAATTGTAATATTGGAAAATGAATTGTTCTGCAGGTTTTTCTTCTTTAATCTTCGCCAATAGAACTTTGTTTTCATCAAAAATGACCGCTTTTAATGTCCCGCTGTAAGGAAAAGTAAATTCGTTGGATTCACCATTTACCCAAACCCGATGGGTTTTTTTCCCATTGGAATCATAAATCGCAACATCAACTGGCAACTTGAACAAATTAAAACCACCTTCAGATTGTGTTTGTTGCACTGTTAATGTTACCATTTGATCCTCTTTTTGGTTCACTTGTTGAATTTCCAAAATAGGATGACCACTAGACAAATACCATTGATTAAAGAACCAGTTCAAATCTTCGCCCGTAATCTCTTCAAAAGCCAAACGCAATTGATGAAATTCTGCTGCTTTAAATGAATTTCTTTTTAAATACAACGACAAGCCTTCAAAAAAGGCTTCGTCACCAATATAATTTCGCAACATGTGTAAGATTCTTCCACCTTTGTTATAGGAATGCCCATCAAACATTTGTTCTTTGTCCTCATAGTTAAACCAAACCAAGTCATGGTATCCACCCATTTCTGCTGATTGGTAATACCCATTTTCTTCATTGCTTGCTTGGTAATCCGCTTCATTTGTTCCGTTTTTGTACTCGTCCCATAGATATTGAGAGTAATTGGCAAAAGACTCGTTCAAAGTCAAATTCGACCAAGATTCAGCTGTCACTAAATCACCAAACCAATGGTGAAAAAGCTCATGTGCGATAGTAGAATTGTCATTGTTGTCCAATAATTCTCTCTTCGTTTTGTATACAAATTCACCAAATACAACAGCGCCTGTATTTTCCATTGCTCCAGACACATAATCTCTTACTACTATTTGGTGGTATTTATCCCATGGATATTCCACTTTTAATAGTTTAGAAAAGAAACCTATCATTTCCGGTGTTTGACCAAAAATATCTTTCGCATAAGGCTCCCATTCTTTTTCTACGTAATAATTTACTTCCATTTTAGATCCGTCAGGCCGCGTATAAGAATCCTTAACCACTTTGAATTCACCAACTGCCATCATGAATAAATAAGGCGCATGCTGTAATTCTTGTTTCCAATAGTCCGTTCTTGTTCCGTCGGCATTTTTCTTGGAAGAAATTAATTTTCCATTGGATAAAGTAGTGTACTTATCCTCTACTGTCATGAATATTTCTTGAGAAGACTTTGCATTAGGCGCATCAATCGTAGGAAACCAAACCGAACTTGCTTCCGTTTCACCCTGCGTCCATATTTGCGGCATTTTTCCTTTCTCCTCACCACGCGGATTAATAAAAAATAACCCTTTATCGGATACAATTGCCGCACTTCCGCCTGTTGTTCTTTCATCAGGTTTAGCGACATACGTTATCTCAACCGTGTATTTATCTGTACGCTTAAATTCTTTTCCTAATTTAATTTTGAGCAAATCCATTTGATAAACGAAGAACAGATCTTTTCCACCCATTTTCACTGAAAGGATATCCATTCCTTTGGCGTCAAGTATGAGGGAATCGGATGGGTAAAAGTGTGGTTTCGCAGTTATTGTCGCTTTTCCATTCATTCTTGATTTTGACCAATCGAAATTTACTTCAAGTTTCGTGTGGATCAAATCTGTATAGGAAGTCTCCGTTGCCCTGTAAATAGCATTTTCTTCTGTTTCATAAATCTCACTATCCGATATTTCAGACGATACTTCAATTTCGTCCATATCGATTACCTCCTCAGCTACAGGATTGTTTTTGTGATTACCACAGCCATTTAGAACGATAACTATAAACAGCAATACGAAATATATATTCTTCATTTTAGTATGGTTTTAATTACAAAACTCACTAAAAAAAACATGAACCGCAATCAATTAGGTCTAAGATTGTTCAATTCTTCTAATTTTGTAGAAAACAAAAAACAATGCCGAGTAAAAATTGGATCATCGATGGAAAAGAAATTATTGGAACGAGCGGTTCTGCGATTCATTGGGAAGATGAAAAATTCTTCACTATAGAATACAAAGGCAAAGTTTTCAATGGCGAAATTCTGACTGAAAAAACGGAATCAAATTTTCTTGAGGTAAAAATCAATCATAGAGTTTTTACCATTCGTAAAAAAGGAGAGCTGGATGACTTAATAGCCTCACTTGGTATGGATAAGCCAAAGGTTAAAAAATTGAGTGAATTAAAAGCGCCAATGCCTGGCCGTATAATAAGTTTATCTATCGAGGTAGGTCAAACACTTGAGCCTGGTGACCCTATTTTATCCTTGGAGGCCATGAAAATGGAAAATGTTTTAAAAGCAGAAGGAATTGGAACTGTAAAAGCCATTTTAGTTCAAGAACAACAAGTTGTTGACAAGGGAATGGTGCTTATTGAGTTTGAATAAATTAAATAGAAACTCCTGAAAAAGCGCGGCTAACAATTTTTGGGTATTTGGCACCAAATTCAACAATACACCAGACTTTAAATGTTTTCAATTCTTCCGTGTCTGAAATAAATTTAAGGGCTTTATTGAGTTCTTTTTGAAACAAGATTCTATCAAAGCTAACACTAACTAAAATCTTTTTGGTCATTTCTAACATTGCTTCCTCTTTTTGGTTTATCTCAAAGAAACGAAAAGAATCAAATCGTATTTTACAAAAAGCGTTAAAGTTTTCAACTTGTTATTTTTATCGGTTTTTAAAACTTCGTTAATAACTCAAAACAAAAAACCACCAATGCAAAATGCCATGGTGGTTTCAAAAGTGAAAATCTCTTTTAAATAAACTCCTTTTTAATTACTTGGTAAACTTCCAATGTGTTTTTGTCTACGACATAAATCAATAGATGTGCATTGTCTGCCGGGAATTCGTCTGGAAGACGGTATGAATAATCATAATAATATTTCCCATTAGCATCCTTTTTGTCCTCTTTTATAGGTTCTCCAAAGATGTCGCCGTTAATATGCGTCTTCAGCAAGTCACGGTGAACATAATCCATTACCGTAGTCGGCCCATCCACTTGAGGCTTTATGATAGAATCCTGATAGAAGGCTACCACCAAAGATAATTCCGTTAAGGCTGGATCTAAGACATCAATTTCAATATGAATGAATGCTCCTTTTGTTTGATCGTAATAATTAACTACCGATTGTAGATTTACTTTTAAAACATTTGCTGATAATAAAGCATTTGTAGCATTTGTCCAAGATCCTGCACCGTTTGAGTAATTGCCGTTGTATTTCACTCGACTAATATTACCGCTCGGATTTCCAAAAAAGTTCGACCCCGGAATAGAGCCAAAATAACCACCTATTGCTAAACCAATTGGCGTTGTGAAATCAAATTCGAAATTAGGTGAAGAAGTGGCTTGAAAACCAGACTTATCTCCTGCAGGTCCGCTGTGAATTGTTGAAACAAATACTCTTCCCAGGTTATTTTCCTCCAAGTCGTGTGCAACAACCGCTGCGGCAGGACAGAAAGTACATTTGTGACCCGTAAAGTCTTCTATTAAGACATTTCGATTAGTATTCGTATTTTCAGTAAAAACCGGGAAAACATAATTCGACCAATCGTCTGGAAACAAAGATGTATCCAATGTGGTGAATACGGGTGGATATGCATTTTTTACTTTGTCACAAGCAATGAGAGCCAATGAAAAGAGAGCGGAAAATAAAAGTGCTTTTTTCATATTAAAAACTTTGAGTAAAATTCAAGGTCAAACCATTTGACGCTGGCACGAATCTACAAACACCACCGACACAGAATAAACCAGCTCTTTGTCGACCATAGGATAGGGTAATTCGCGTAGCTTCACGCACATAACCAAAGGTACCGATAATATAATGTAAGCGCAAATCTGGCTTTGGATTGCTGTAATTGTATTGATCCATGAAACCAAAAAATAAACCAGGTGCAATCGTATATTCAACCACTACGGTAGCCCAATTGCCTTTGTCTCTATGTTCAATTTCTTTACCGGTAAAC
>JAHEMP010000317.1 GCA_024643585.1 Crocinitomicaceae bacterium
TAGGTTGTTGTACATTTCGTCCATTTTGTAAGGAACGCTTCTGTCAGCCAACGGACTGATTTCGTAATTCATTCCATTTTGCTTCAAGTACTGACCTCTGTACAATGCCATTGGAACAGCAGACCCACCTGGAGATGAGAAGTAAATTCCACGTTTCCAGTCGTTGTTTGCCATAACATCCAACATCATAACTTGCTCTCGCGTTAAACCATTGTCGGTGAAAGTAAACTTAATGCTGGATGAACAATCTTTCACCTCTTCTTTTGAAATGACACCTGATTTCACTGCGTTTTCAGCATTTACATTCATGACAAAACCTGTACTTGGGAAAATACGTATTTCGCCTCGGCCTTCAATGGCGATTTGATTGTCGTCGTTTCTTACAAACTCCATCGCATCCGATAAATCTGTGTAATTCCAAGTTTTCTCAAAATCCATGATAGCCGTTTGCAATGCTTTTGCTTGTTGTTCAGATGCCGCTTTGATCAATCCACCTTGAACGCTCGTCAAAATTTCATACGCTGCCGTGTATTTGGATCGAATATTATCGTTCAAATCGGCACTCAAATCTGTCGTTAATGATTTTTTAAGCAATTCCAATCGAGCAATGGTTCTACCATCCGTTGACGTAAATGAAGGCATTAAACCAATCATTTGATTGTTCAGGCTAGCTACTGCAGCAATCGCTTCGTTTCTGCTTACTTTCAAACGTAAGTCAACAATTTTCTTAAATACAGCATCCCCTGGGTTTCTAAAGTATAGATTCAACAAATCCATAAACAATACCTGATCTGTATTTCCAGCAGACATTAATATCTGTTCTTCTCGGAATTTAATTGGCAAAGGATCTGAGGTATAGGCCTTCATTTTCATTTGATCGGTATACCAATCTGTTTGCATCAAAGAAAGATTACAAACACGAACATCTGTTCGGTACCCTTCAACCTCTTGCAAATACCAAAGTGGGAAAGTATCGTTATCCCCTTGGGTAAATAAAATTCCATTAGGACCACAAGACGTTAAGTAATTGTTGGCCAAATCGTGTGCGGATGTTTTTTCGTTTCTATCGTGGTCATCCCAACCTTGAACACCCATAACCATTGGCACGAATAAAGCCAAAACAATGGCCACGATGGCACCTTGATTCTCCGACTTTATGACTTTCTTTAAACCAGTCATCAAGGCAAGTGCACCGCCTCCAATTAGCAACATTATTATCCAGCTCATGGTGTTTGGCCAAGAAACAATACTGCCTCTGTCCAACATTAACGCAACCAGTAAACCGGCTCCAGCTACCATTCCAATTTTCTTCCACTCTTCTTTCGCAAAGTTCAGGAAAGCATCGTACAGGGCTAACACACCCAATCCTATCCAAATGGCAAAGAAATAGAAGGAACCTGCGTACGCATAATCACGTTCTCTCGGTTCGTATGGTTTTTGATTCAAGTACACCAAAATGGCCAAACCGGTAAAAATAAATACCAAGGTTACCACAAATGCATCTTTTGGTGCGCGGTAGAAGTGGAAAATCAATCCTATCAATCCTAAAATCAATGGTAAGAAATAAAACTTGTTGTTCGAAGGATTTTGAGTGGTAAAGTACGGCGCATCTGCTTGACTTCCCAATCGTGCATCGTCTATGGCGCTGAAACCAGAAATCCAGTTACCTCGCATTTCATCTCCATGTCCTTGGATGTCATTTTGACGACCAGCAAAGTTCCACATGAAGTAACGGATGTACATCCAGTTTACTTGGTAACGGAAGAAATATTGCATGTTCTCCCCAAAAGAAGGCAAGCGTTGACCGTCAGACCCAATTTCAGTGCCTGCATCTTCGCTTGGATCGTATCCCGACCAGCGTTTGTAACCGTTTACTTTTCCATCATCCGTTGCACTCCAGTACATTCTTGGAAAGAAAACCGATTGCTCGTAAGTTGGCAATTGATTTTCACGCGCACCAGCATTGGATTCGTAGTATTTCTCATCCACTGTCGCTCCTCCACCAATTTTTTTCGCGTATTCATTCGCTGCGGTTTCGCTTTTGAATCCTTTTACATCCACATCATTTTTTGAAACAACAAAACGACGCAAGTAGAATGGAGAGCGGTCTTTCCACTCGGCTTGAGGATTCATTTTTGAATTCCACTGTTGACCGAAGAAAATTGGATTTGAACCGTACTGCTCACGCTTCAAATAGGCGTGTAAGGTAACCAAATTCTCAGGGTCATTTTCATCCAAAGGCGTATTGGCATTTGAACGGATGACGATAACTGCAAATGAACCGTAACCAATCAACAACAAAATCATACCCATTGTGATGTTGTACATTAAGGTATTTCCATTTTTTCTGGCACGACGAATAAAATAAACCGCAGCAAAGACAATAACAGCAAAGAAGAAGAAAGTTCCAGCGTAAAATGGCAATCCCAATGAGTTTTTGAACATAACTTCTATGGATGAAGCCATTGCCACCGTTCCAGGAATTACCCCTTCTTGAATAAAGCCTAAAACGACAATAGAAATCAAACCTGTCATAACAAATCCCTTAACGCTTACGGTTTCATGGTATCGGAAATAAATAACGTAACCGATAGCCGGAACAACCAAGATTCCCAAAAGGTGGACACCAATAGCTAAACCAAGTAGGAATAAGATTAGCAACAACCAACGGTCAGGGTAAACATTTTCTGCTAATTTGTTTGAATTGCGC
>JAHEMP010000318.1 GCA_024643585.1 Crocinitomicaceae bacterium
AGTTTGTTGGAGGCTCAATTTCAAAAACGTCCAATGCCGCTGATATTCTTCCTGTTTTCAATTCCTTGTAGAGGGCAACTTCATCTACTAATCCACCTCTTGCAGAATTTATTAGAATTGACCCGTCTTGCATTCTTGCCATCTGAGCTTCGTCAGCCAAGTTGTGCGTTTTATCAGTGTAAGGAACGTGCAACGTGATTACTTTGCAGGATGAAAAAATTTCTTCTTTTGACTTTTTAATCAATTGATTGTTAGCTACAAAAACGTCATCGTAAACAATATCGTTAACCCAAATCTCGCAATGAAAAGGAGCTAAAAGTCGAACTAATTCTTTACCAATAAAGCCCAGGCCGATTATTCCAATTCGTTTTCCTGAAAGTTGTTCACCACCTATTTTAATGCATACTCCTTTCGACATTTGTTTTGATGAAGGTGACAAATTCCTGATCAAAGACAACATATTGCCCAACACCATTTCCGCGACAGATAAGCGATTCACACCTCCGGTCCATCCAATTAGAACGCCTTTTTTTTCGCAATAATCTAAATCTAGGTTGTTTAAGCCTACACCATATTTAGAAATTATTTTCAGGTCAGGCAAGGCATCCAACACTTCCTTATTTATTGGGTCAAGCCCTACTATTACCGCCTTATATCCTTTTAGATATTCAATTAGTTCTTCTTGCGTAAATATTTTCCCTTCCGTATTTAGTTTTACTGAATCAAAAACTTTATTGATTTTTTTGATTAGTACGGGGTGTTTGCTAAACGACGGAGAAGTTACTGCTACTTTCATTCTAAATTTTTATTGATCTGTTTAACTGCATTTGTCAACCCCTCAAGGTCGGGTATCTTTTTACACTTTATACCTTCAAATTGAAATTCATTTTCAGAATGAGTGCGCAAAATAAAATGTAAACGACAAGTTTCAGCGGCCTTGTAATCCGTCATGGCATCCCCTACAAAAACTACTTCTTTGTTATTGAATCGGTATTTGTCCATGATTTCCTTAGCCCATTTTTCTTTCTTTTTTGGAGAACCTCCAATCATTTCAAATTTAGTGTGAAGTCCCAATTTTCGCAATATAAAATCCAACTCAACTTGAGGAGTTCCGGATATCACAAAAAGGCTATACTCTTTCGCTAAATCTTCAATCGCCTTTTCTGCTCCTCTCACGTAAGGAGAATCGATAACTTTTCGTAGAACTAATTCAGAAAATCGATCACCCCATTCTTGTAATTCATTATCGTTTAGTTGAATACCCAAATAAACTTTGTGGTAATGTTTAATCTTGTCGTACCTTGAAATACCTCCATTTTTCATGTGGTGTTTCACTACTTCATCCGTAACTTTTGTTCCAAACTCTTGATATAAAGTCCTAAAAGCCTCCGTCTTAACAGAGGTAGAATTTTTTATTACCCCATCGAAATCAAAAAATATTGCTTTTATTGCCATTCAACTAATTATAATTCTGCTTTCTTTTCTTAATTGAATTAATCCTTTTGTTCATTGTTTTTCATATAAACCTGGTTGAAACAACTTAAAATCCCTTGCCCCATGTCGATATACGGATTAGGCATAAGTCGCTGAGAGACTTCTGGAGCAAAGGCATATGGCGTGTGTTTATAGTGATTAACGTAGCCATCATCGTGCAGATTAATCTCAATTGGAGTATTCGATATTTCAGCTATCATATTGAACAAATCAATTCTTCGAAACCGATCGGAACCTGTTAATATCAGATGTTTTCCAAAAAATTCTTTTTTATTCAATACATCCACAGATAAAGCAGCAGCATCCAATGCGTGTATGTATTCACGCTGCTCTTCCCCATCACCGTGATGATCTATTTTCCCCGTTTCCATTGCTTCGCGAACAAGGTTGAAGATGTAGTTGTTTTCAAAATCACGTTCACTGTATACCGATCCATAACGCAGAATAGTGAAATTCATATCGTATCGTAGACCATATTCTTTTATAATTTTTTCACTTGATAATTTCGAAATACCGTAAAATGAACCTTTCGTTGAAACGGCATATGCGCTGCTCGCGTATAGGTAATGCTTTGTTTTGTTAATTCTGCATGCTTCAAGAATATTTAAATTCCCGATTATATTAAGTTCTATTGTACTTGCAGGATTTTGAATGGCTTTGTCGAGATTTGCAAATCCCGCTAGATTGTATACTGCATCAAATTTCTCTTTCTCGAACACCTCAAGAACCGCTTGTTTATCAAGTATGTCGATTTGAACAAAAATAGCACCATAGTCATCTCCTTTTCGGATGTCCAAACAATATGTTTGATACCCTTGTGCTACCAAGTTTTCAACCAAGTAGGAGCCTAAAAAACCCGCGCCACCAAATACACCAACTTTCATAATTCTAGTTGTTAAATGATTCTTTTGGTAAATTTTCGCTGTATGTATTCATGTTGTTAAATTTACCAATTAATAGACCCTTTTTGTTTCTCAATTTTTTAGCAGTTTTATATACAATACCACCTAAAGCATTTACCAATGGTAAAATATACGGTATCGCTTCAGGATATTTTGAGGCATGAGTTCCATGTTCATTTTCATACAATGCTCTATTACGATGAGTTGGAGGATATTTTTCCTTTAGCTGATTGTCTTTATCCCTTACAATTATATTGACGCCATCCCACCATCCTTTGCGATGATCCTCCCTGTCCTTAGTAGATAAATT
>JAHEMP010000319.1 GCA_024643585.1 Crocinitomicaceae bacterium
CAATTACCCCATTGATACTTTTCAATCTACAGAAAACGAGGTTCGCTTGTATTTGTGGAATATGTACAAAGAAAAAATTAGCATTAAAAATTGTAAATTTGAGTTGATTCTCTTGGACTAATAGATCCAAATAAAAAAATAATTTTCATGAAAAATTTAAAGTTAATCGTTCTAACCACCATTGCCGTTTTATTTCTCCGAGTGGGAAATCTTGTTGCTCAAGAAAGCTCCTCAAAAACGGTCATAATCCGAGCCGTTGAGTTCACAATGGGAAACAATTCCGGATATACGGTAACAAATCCCGAAGGAAACACGAGTAGCGTAACATTAGAAAGAGGATTTGATCTAAACGGCAACAATGCTGCACTTATTAAGAAAGAGATTGAAAAATGGAAACTGGAAGGGTATGAAATTACGCATCTCTCCGTTTCCGGTGAAAATATATTTCATACGACGATTATTTTAGAAAAGTAGGCTTATAACAAGTAATCATTAAATTTGAAACAATCTTAAGAGGTAAACGAAATGGCACTAGATAAAAACGGCATTGCTCAAAGAATCGCACAAGAATTGCAAGACGGTTGGTACGTTAACCTAGGAATTGGAATTCCGACCTTGGTTGCAAACTACATTCCTTCTGGCATTGAAGTTGAATTTCAGTCAGAAAATGGTATTCTAGGTATGGGCCCATTTCCTATTGAAGGAACCGAAGACGCAGATTTAATCAATGCTGGAAAACAAACGATTACAGCACAAAAGGGTGCTTCCTTTTTTGATTCCGCTACTTCCTTTGCAATGATCCGCGGGCAACATGTTCAATTGACAGTCCTTGGAGCAATGGAAGTTTCTCAAAATGGAGACATTGCCAATTGGAAAATTCCCGGAAAAATGGTCAAAGGAATGGGAGGAGCCATGGATCTAGTGGCATCTGCTGACAACATCATTGTTGCCATGATGCACTCTAACCGTGCTGGTGAGTCTAAAATTTTAAAGGAATGTTCTTTGCCTCTAACAGGTGTCGCTTGTGTTAAAAAAGTAGTTACAGAACTAGCCGTTCTCGAAATTAAAGATGGCAAATTCCATTTAATTGAGCGCGCTCCAGGCGTTTCTGTTGAAGAAATTGTTTCCAAAACCGAAGGTGAATTGGTCGTTCCTGCGAATGTCCCTGAAATGAAATTGTAAGCATGACTAAAAACAACACCCTTTACATTGCTGCTTTGGCATTTTCTTTAGGGTGGCTGTTTTACAATTTTCAAGCACTTCCCGCTCCTGTTGATGCCGGCGACGGATTAATGCACTTTTTTATTTCCCAAGCGAGCTGGGAAGACCCGACATTTTTTCTTGATCATTGGGGAAAACCTCTCTTCGTTCTTTTTAGTAGTCCTTTTGCTCAATTCGGATTTAACGGGATGTTTGTTTTCAATTCCCTTGTTTTTGGTCTTACGGTAATAATGGGTTGGCAAATATTAAAAACCCTGAATACACCGATATCTGTTCAGCTTCTTTTTCCTTTCCTTCTTTTGCTCACTCGTGATTATTCGGATAATATTCTTGGTGGTCTCACGGAACCTTTGTTTGGATTGTTCGTCGTGCTGGCATGTTGGGCTTGGTTAGGCGATAAATTCATACTTTTCGCACTCTTTTCTGGCGCAACACTTTTCCTCAGAAGCGAGGGTCAATTACTGGTGCTTGTGGCTTTTGGTTTGCTGCTTATTACTCGCCAATGGAAGTCTATTCCCGTTCTTTTTGCGCCCTTCATTATTTATGCTTTTATAGGATTGTACGCGTTAAACGATTTCTGGTGGTATTTTACAAAATCACCCTATTCCATGGACAATTCATTTTACGGAGTAGGTTCGTATTGGCATTATCTAAAAAGCTACAAAACTTATTTGGGCATACATGGATTGGCCATAGCGGTTGTTGGATTTTCGGGCATTATTTTATTTCTCTCCAAAAAGAAGCTCGACTTTAAAATGTTTGGCTTATTGTCTATTTCTTATGGAATATTCCTGGGAATTATTGCCGCACACAGTTACTTCTATGGTTCAGGGCAAAATGGATCAATGGGTTTAACACGAATTGCTACACAAGGACTTCCCGCTTTTCTTGTCATTAATCTATTCTTTTTCGGCGCACTCGTTCAACCAAAATCGCCGAAAGCTGAACGATACGCTTATGTTTTTCCTTTGCTCATGGTGTTTTTATTATGCACCACGCCCTACCTCAAAAAAAGTGAAAATCGTATAAATACTGCGCTACTTACAATGGGTGATTTTATCAAAAAAGAACCTTTGTTAAAACAAAAAACCATATACGCCTATCACCCTTTGTTGGCCTATGCGCTGGAGTCGAACTTAAAAAAGAAAAATCAACAACTTCGCCAATTTTCTGGACTAGCCTTTTTGGAAAACAAAAGCGCCTTAAAATACGGCGATGCGATCGTTTGGGACAGTCAGTTCGGACCTTATGAAATCAGTATTCCACTGGAAAAATTCATTCAAGATTCTAACCTGTTGCTTTGCAAGCAAGAAACCATTCCTGGTGATTTGGTTTACAATGGGGTTTATCTTTTTCAATATGTGCCATCAGAGGTGAAACGAAGTACGGTCTCAACCACAATCAAAAATTCGCTTTTAACCGATAAATCGTATTCTACAAAAAACGAATTTGAAAATGTGTTGCATTT
>JAHEMP010000320.1 GCA_024643585.1 Crocinitomicaceae bacterium
CCCGCTGCATGACTCGAAATGTAACCGATGAGTCTTTTCAATGCACTTGTCACCCGACCGTGATTTTCCATCACGGCTTTGTTCATTTCAATGAAGGCATATGCAATTCGTGGACGATGATGCATGGTTTGCACACTATTCGGGCAAAATCCTAGGGTTTCGTTGTAAAAAATTACAAGATCGTTTAGGTCTTTATCGTTCGGGTCGTTTTTTGGGTAAACTAAAGGTTGTTTCATGACAATTCTATTATTTCTTGGTTAAAATAACCAAATTCATTTGTTGAATCTAACTTTTTAGACACAAAAAAGGCTGCCAAAATAGACAGCCTTACATTTTTTTTACAGAATTTAGAATCTTTCGAAAACACCAGCGGCACCTTGTCCCGTTCCCACACACATGGTAACAACACCGTACTTTTGATTTCTTCGTTTTAATTCATTTAATATTTGAACCGATAATTTTGCTCCAGTGCATCCAAGTGGATGTCCGAGTGCAAGAGCGCCTCCATTGACATTTACCAAATCTGGATTGATACCAGTTTCACGGATTACGGCCAAAGATTGAGAGGCAAAAGCCTCATTCAATTCGAACAAAGAAATATCTTCCATTTTCAATCCAGCCATTTCGATAGCACCGGGTATTGCATCGATTGGCCCGATTCCCATAATTCTTGGTTCAACGCCAACAACTTTGTAGGATAGCAAGCGCGCCATAGGTTCTAAACCCAATTCTTTCATCATTTTTTCAGACATAACCAATACGAATGCCGCTCCATCAGAGGTTTGAGAAGAGTTTCCTGCCGTAACTGAACCTCCGTTTGCAAAAACGGGTCTGAGTTTTCCTAAAGCCTCAACAGAACTCGGTCGCGGACCTTCATCTGTATCCACAATGTATTTACGTACTTGACGCTTTTCATTTTCATCCAAGTAAACTTCTTCTACCTCTACGGGAACAATGTCGTCTTTAAATCGGCCATTCTTAATGGCGTCAATCGCTTTTTCATGAGAACGAACGGCAAATGCGTCTTGATCTTCGCGCGACACATTGTACTTTTCGGCAACGGCTTCCGCTGTTAAACCCATACCCCAATACCAATCTGGATGTTCTTTGGAAACTTTAGCGTTCGGTACAATTCTCCAACCGCCCATGGCCATTGTTGACATGGACTCAGCTCCACCAGCTATTATGCATTCCGCCATTCCAGCTTCAATTTTTGCTTGTGCTATTGCAATTGTTTCCAATCCTGAAGAACAATACCTATTTACCGTCATTCCAGGAACCTTGTCTGTGTTTAATCCCATTAACGAAATCATTCTCCCAACGTTCAGCCCTTGTTCTGCTTCCGGTGTTGCATTACCAACGATAACATCATCGATTCTGTTTTTATCCAACTCAGGCGTCACTTTCATGATGTGTTTGATTACATCAGCCGCTAAATCGTCAGGTCTATAAAAACGAAATCCTCCTTTTCCAGCCTTACCCACGGCAGTTCTGAAACCTTTTATAATATATGCTTTGTTTTCCATTGTATTATGTTTTTACACTTCCTCCCTTGAGGGAGGACTGAGGTGGGTGATTTCATTAATGCTTATCAAAAAATCATCCCCCTCGCCCCCCCTTCAAAGGGGGAAGCAAATTTAATTTCTCAATATTTTCCCATATTTCACCAAGCTTTCCATGCGCTCTAGTGTTTTCTTTTCTGTGCACAATTCTACGAACGTTTTCCGTTCCAAATCCAATAGATATTGTTCTGAGACAACGGTGTTTTCACTCAAGTCTCCTCCGCAGAGCACCATTCCCAATTTCTCTGAAATCAAACGGTCATGTTCTGACATGTATTTTCCAGAAAGCATGGTGTCTGCTCCAACGTAAACGATTCCAAGTCCTTCTTGTCCAAGAACCGTTACATTTTTTTCGCGTTTTGGAGCAATATAGCCTACTTCAATCATTTCTACACATGCCGCTTTTGCTCGTGCCAATTGATGTTCGCGACTTACAACGACCTCATCAATACCTTCTCGCAGGTAACCTAAGTCAAATGCTTCATAAGCGGACGTCGAGACTTTGGCTTGTCCGATGGTTAAGAATTTTTCCCGTAATAAGTTGATTTTGATATCTCCATCGTGCAGTTCGTCTGAAAAGCGTTTTGCAAATTCTTTTGAACCTCCGCCGCCAGGGATAATTCCTACACCAAATTCAACTAAGCCCATGTACAATTCTGCATGAGCAACTACTTTATCGGCATGCATGGAGATTTCGCAACCGCCCCCCAAAGCCATGTTATGTGGAGCCACTATTACCGGTATGTTAGAATAGCGGACGCGCATCATGGTGTCTTGAAAAGCTTTTACGGCAAAATTCAGCTCGTCGTAATCTTGTTCGATGGCCATCATAAAAATCATAGCCACGTTTGCTCCAGCGGAGAAATTTTGACCTGTATTCGATATTACCAAGCCGCGGTATTCATTTTCGGCTAAATCAATCGCCTTGTTGATTCCTTCTATTACTCCACCACCAATGGTATTCATTTTTGTGTGGAATTCAAGATTCAATACTCCGTCACCAAGGTGAATAATGGTTGTATCGCTGTTTTTCCAAATGGTATTTTCATCACGAAGCGTATCCAAAATGACCAAGTTTTCTGTTCCTGGAATCACTTTGTAAGATGCGGAATTTTGATCGAAGTAC
>JAHEMP010000321.1 GCA_024643585.1 Crocinitomicaceae bacterium
CGGACATGGATTTTATGGGTTCCTCCATTCTGTTTCCAAACAAGGCATACACTTCCCCGACTTGAACGGCTAATTCACGCGTAGGCACGACAACCAAGACTTGAACATGTCTGTTGGTGAAAGCTTTGGCTTTTTTGAGGTTCAATAAGGTTGGAATGACATAACTCGCTGTTTTTCCAGAACCGGTTTTCGCAATTCCCAAGACATCCTTCTTTTCTAAAATTGCCGGTATGGCTTGCTCTTGAATGGGTGTTGCTTCATTGAACTTTTGCTCGTGCAACACTTTTAAAATTGAAGAAGGCAGTCCAAAAGAAGAAAAAAACATAGGTGGAATGTATTACGCGTTGAAATCGGCTTCGAAGGTACTTGAAAAAATCTATACTGTAATCAAGCCCAAACCTTTGTACCCTCCGTACAATTTTTGCAGATGTCTATTTCCTGCCGATTGGAAAAGACAGATTTACGAAAAGAGGAATACGCTTCGGAATTCCAAATTTCTTGAAAGGTGTGTTCATTGAGGTCGCCCAAGCGGTGGACCGCGTCTTTGTCGAAGCAACAAGGAACCGCTTTGCCGTCCCAGGTTATGACCGAACCCGACCACATTCTCCAGCACTCGTTTTTCATTCGGTTTTTTAATCGGTACTTCCCGTCGATACCTTTGGTGTACCGGCTGTATTTTTCATTGGAAGGCATTAAGGCGTTACCGTTTTCAAATTCGTAGAACTGCGCTGTTTTGATGCGCACCTCATCCACTTTTAATTCTTTTGCCTTGGAAAATAAATTTGGAATATCCTGTTCGTTTGCTGAAACGGCTAAAAATTGAAATATCAAATGAGGCGTCTTGCTTTTTAATTTCTCTTTCGCTTCTACAATGTATTTCGTCGCCTCCAAAACCGTGTCCAATTTCCCGTTGATTCTATATTGTTCGTAGCTTTTTTGCGTCAATCCATCCAAAGAAATAATCAATCGATCCAGTCCCGACTGAACGACTTCTTCCGCCTTTTTCTGGTCGATAAAATGCCCGTTGGTGGAGGTTGCTGTGTACATTTTTCTCTTTTTCGCATCTCGTATCAATTGCAAAAAATCAGGATGTAAAAACGGCTCTCCTTGAAAATAATAGTTGATGTAAAAGACGGATTTTGAAACCTCATCTAAAATCTTATTGTGCAGTTCGTGCGACAATTTCCCTGTTGGTCGACTAAATTGTTTTAGGCCACTTGGACATTCGGGACAACCTAAATTACACGCTGTGGTCGGTTCAATGGAAAGTGAAAAAGGCATGGCTGTATTCTTGCCATTCTTCGTTATTTTTTGAAGCAGAAAGCTAAAGCCTAAACGAAACAAATTGATCCATCGCAAGAATGATAAATGACGTAAAATTTGGAGTTGATCCTTTGCCCGAGACATGCAACGAAGGTAATTAAAAGGAAAAGAAATAAAATGGATTATTTCAGCAAACTAAAATGTCCAGTCAGAGTTTGGTATTTTTCTTCTTTGCCGCAGGTGGTAACCTCAACTTTGTAACCGTAAATTCCTTGAGGTGCCTTAAACCCGTTGTAGAATCCATCCCAACCAGCGTTTTGATCGTAACTCTCCCAAATTTGCTCGCCCCATCTGTTGTATACGATTAAATGCCAATCGGTGGCCAATAATGCTACTTCCGGTCTCCATTCGTTGTTGAATTGGTCAGCATCCGGCGTAAAGGCATTCGGTATAAAGATGGTGAATGGCTCAATGTACAATTTATAACTACTCGTATCCTGACATCCGTATTCGTTGGTCGCAATCTGCAGTATGTTTTTATACCCCGATGATTGATACAAATACGGGAAAACAGCTGGCACGCCACTGGCAAAAATTCCGTTGTCGTCCGGATAATACGCAATGTGCGAAGCTCCTGTTGATTGATCGTAAAATATCACTTCTGAGTTGCAGATATCGGCTATGTCCGTTGAGGTCGTGAAACTTGAAACAGGACGTGGTTTTACATCCACTAAATTGTTTTGGGTCAAATTTAAGGTCGCAATACAGCCTTCGTCCGTCGAAATTTGCAAGCTGATGGGATAAACACCTGGGTTCGAAAACAAATGCGTTGGATTTTGAACTGTTGAGGTGCCTCCATCTCCAAAATTCCAGAGGTAATCTATGGGCGAATCGGCTTGACTTTCATCAATAAATTGGGCCATAAAAGGTGCACATTGTATTCCGGGTGCGATGGAGAAATCGATGGTCGGTTCTCGGTACAAAAATACATTGGAGGTCACCGATTGAGTACATTGCAAATACGACCCCGTAAAAGTTATGGTGTGATTGCCAGGAGTGCTATACGTAACGCCATTGACCGTGGTGCCAGTTGCCGTGGAAGGCGTAGAATTCGTTCCAAAATTCCAACTGTAGGTTGCAATGGAAGGACCCGTCACCGTTCCTATGAAATCGAAACTGTTGTTTGTAATACACAATGAATCTTGGTGCGTGAAGGACAAATCCATGTCGGCGTATATTTCATACGTGTAGTCGACGGTGTCTATGCAAGCTCCTGTTGAACCGGCTATCAATTGAATGGTATACACACCTGGACTTGGATAGGTATAGGTCGGATTCGTTGCATTACTCGTATCCGCTAAAGTCGTTGGGTCGCCAAAATTCCAGGAATAGACAAAAGAATTTGTTGACGTATTGGTAAAG
>JAHEMP010000070.1 GCA_024643585.1 Crocinitomicaceae bacterium
AAACTAATTGTATGCGGTCAATTGTCAAAAGATGAGGCACTTTTGCATCAATTGAAAGAAATATCAAATGACCCTGGTGTCTTAATAATGGTAGAAAATACTGCCAATTTGATATCTCCCTCATTCGTTCATTGTATTGACAGAACCATAGAGCATTTAGACATTGAAAATAAAGCGTTTCAACCCGATATTTTGATCACAATTGGGGGTGCTATTGTTTCAAAAAAGATAAAAAATCTTTTACGAAAATGGCCAATACAAGAGCATTGGAAAATTGGATTTGAGTTTCCAGAAATGGATACTTTTCGAAAACTAACGGCTTCTATTCAATGTGAACCTAGTTTGTTTGTGCGAAAAATGAACGAAACGGAACGAATGAGTTTGGAAAGTTATGCTCCAAAATGGAAGCAAATTGATTTTTCTCGTCAGGATTTCACCAGAGAATTTTGTGAATTAGCTCCTTTTTCAGATTTATCCGTTTTTCATTTGCTTTTGGATTGTTTGCCGGACCATAGTACTCTTCACTTAGCGAATAGCAGCGTCGTTCGATACGCTCAATTGTTTGATCCGTTGCAGTTGGTTAAATACAATTCTAATAGAGGAACTAGCGGAATCGATGGAAGTACAAGCACTGCAGTTGGAGCGGCATCCGTTAAAAAAGAAGATTGGCATGTATTAATTACGGGTGACATTTCCTTTTTCTATGATAGCAATGCACTTTGGAATCAACATCTAACACCCAATTTGAGAATTATAGTAATCAACAATGACGGTGGTGGAATTTTTAAAATAATTCCAGGACCCAATGGGACAAAACAATATGAATCCTATTTTGTGGCTAAACACCATCATAGCGCTGAGCACATTTGTAAGGCTTTTGATGTTTGTTATTTCAAAGCCAATGATAAGGACTCTCTTTTGAATCAAATGGAAGATTTTTATACATATGAGGAGAATGGCAGACCGAAATTAATGGAGATATTTACGCCAAGTGATTTAAATCCAGAAGTATTAAATGAGTATTTCAATGGATTGAAATCAATCTAAAAAACAAAAAAGATGACTATAACACCAATTTTACAGGAGAATAACCCAGAAATTGCTCGCGTAATCCGAACCGTTTTAGAAGAATTTGGTGTGAACAAACCAGGTACTGTCTATACAGACCCAACAACTGACAATTTGTTTGAACTCTTTGAGAGTGAATCTAAGTCGGCTTATTGGGTTGTGGAAATTGAAGGCGACATAGTTGGAGGCGCAGGAATTTTCCCAACAAAAGGTTTGGATAGTGACTGTGTTGAGCTTGTAAAATTGTATTTGCTAAAAGAACATCGTGGCAAAGGAATTGGAAAAGAGCTTATGCGTATGTGTATCGTGGAAGCTGAAAACCTCTGTTATGAAAAAATTTATTTAGAAACGCTTCCTGAACTTCATAATGCCATTGGTTTATACCAAAAAATGGGGTTCAAAAAAATAGACAAACCTTTAGGGGATTCAGGACATTTTGCTTGCGATTTATGGATGCTCAAAGAAATTTGACAGTTTTTATTTCGGCGCACATTTCTTTGTGTTTTCAGTATGTAGCGCGCTTATATTTTAGTTATTTTTGCTCTTATAAAAACGCCATAAAATGTCTTTAGATTTTGCATTATTGTTAACTACAACCGGTCTATTTTACTTTGTAATATTGAGTCTACTAGAAATTGTTCTTGGGATAGACAATATTATATTCATTTCCATTATCACCGATCCTTTAGAAAAAGTTCAGCAAAAAAAAGCGAGAAACATTGGTTTAACCTTGGCATTGGTAATTCGCCTGATTTTATTGAGCGTTGTTGGGTGGATTATTGGTTTAACAGAACCAATTTATACAATTAACGACTGGGATATTACGGGACAAAAATTAGTGTTGTTGTTAGGAGGATTATTCTTGATTTACAAAAGTACTATTGAAATGCACAAAAATATTGTCGGAGCTGAAGAAGGGCAATCTGTTAAAAAGAAGATGAGTTTAAGATCAATAATCATGCAAATTGTTCTAGTTGATATCGTTTTTAGTTTTGATTCCATTATTACGGCAATAGGTATGACCAATGGTATTGCAAAAGAAACAGGTGGGAATCCGATGATAATTATTTATTTGGCGGTAATCGTCTCCATGATCGTAATGATGATTTTTGCCAAACCCATCAGCAATTTCATTAACGACAGACCAACTATTAAGATGATTGCTTTGGCATTTTTGGTAACGATAGGTGTCATTTTAATTGCCGAGGCTTTCGATCAACATGTTCCAAAAGGATACATTTATTTTGCGATGGTTTATGCTTTGTTAGTAGAAATGTTGAATCTTCGAATGAAAAAAAATCAAAGTATTAAGTAGCAAGAATAATGCAAAACGACCAACTTTTCTTTCCGCACAATGACGGAGATGATTTGGAAGATAGATACGAGGAATTACTTTTTGAAGACAAACAATTTTTCACAACTAAGGCAATAATTCCTAAAGTATTTCGGGCTCGAATTGAAAGAATGAGAAAGCGAGAAGAAGCTTTTCGAAGAATTTCAAAAACTTCTCCATCTGAAAACATTTCAATTGTTTCTGTTGATCAAGAAATAATTACAGACTTACTTGAAAATTATTTGAGATTTCAGAAAGTTCGCTCAGAACTTATGAAGCAACTCTATAAAGTCCATGAATGCAATAGTGTGATTCTATTAATTGAACAACTACTGGAGTATCAGTTATTTTATTTAATGCCATGGAAAATAAGTGAAATTGATGGCGAGAAGGATATTGTGATTTCCAAAGAGCCTGATCCTTCCGAATTGTTTAATGCCATAAAAGCATTTAGTGAAGCTGGTGGTTCAAACGTTAACGAAATACAAACTTTGTTTTTCAACGGTAAATCACTGCTTGAAACCGAGACAAAACGATTATCTTTGTTGCTTCAATTGGAAAAAAAGTAAATGGAAGATCGTTTCGAGAAATTGAGAGAACAGTTAGCCTTACAAGAATGGCCAGAAGTCTATCTTTTTAAATTTATTATTCAAAATACTCCTGAAAAGTTGGCACAAGCGACTGCTCTTTTCGATGAGACAGCTGAAATAAATTTCCACACTTCGTCTAACGAAAAATATGTAAGTGTAAGTGCTAAGGAAATGATGATTGATGTGGATTCTGTGATACGTAAATATGAAAAAGCAGCCTTGATAGAAGGCATTATATCCTTGTAAATGATAGCATTAAGAGTTTCTTTTTTCGACGTAGCAGTACCTGTATTGTTGATAAGTATTACCGTTTTAGTTCTTGTGATTGCCTTTCGTAAATTGAGATCTCGTTGGGCTATTGGACACCCGAACAGTGAAAAATTTGCCGTATTGTATTCTTTGGAAAAACAACCCATTACAGGTGAGGTAGAAATTTATTACGAGTTGGAGCAGGCAAAAGATATAGAAATATGGTTGTTGGACAGTGAAATGAATGACAAAATGCGAATCGATTCCCGATTGGCAAAAAAAGGGGGCACAAAAATCAATTTTGACTCCAAAGTGGTGGAAAATGGACGTTATTTCTATGAATTGAGAAGTGAAAATCAAAAAACCAGCAAAGCTATTTACATTGATAATTAGAAATAGGCTGTCAAGTTGACATAAAAAAAAGAATGGCAAACTTATTGCCATACCCTATTCAAATCGTAAATTTGCGGTTCAAAATAAAAACAAAAATTAAAAAAAAATAAATTATGGCACTCGAAATCACAGATGCAAACTTTGAAGAATTAGTATTAAAATCAGACAAACCTGTTGTGGTTGATTTTTGGGCAGAATGGTGTGGACCGTGCCGAATGATCGGACCAGTTATTGAAGAAATGCACAACGAGTATGATGGAAAAGCAATTATTGGTAAAGTGAATGTTGACATGAACCCAGGAGTATCTGCTCAATTTGGTGTTCGTAATATTCCAACAATACTTTTCATAAAAAATGGAGAAGTAGCAGATAAATCAGTTGGTGCTGTTCCCAAAGCTCAGTTAACAAGTAAATTAGACGCGATACTTTAAATCGTACACAAATAAAATTTTTAAAACGGACTTGAATTTCAAGTCCGTTTTTTTATTATTTAGAATTGGCATTTTTCGCACAAATTCCAACTGTTTTAGATGTGTATTGTTACCTTTGTATGCTGTCGCAAAAATGAAAGGCGCAAGATGTAAGCTATGGATTCATTATTAAAAAGATTAAAGTACTACGGAATTGGTTTTGGTATGGGATTAATCTTTGTGATCTTCTTTTTCCAAAATAGAGGCTGTTCATGGACGCCAACCAATCGCATTAAATCTTCCATTTTAGAAAGAGTTGTTGTAATTCCAGATTCAGAAAAAAGTTTTTCGACCAACGATGAGACACTCGAAAAAGAGCTGAAAAACTATATTGAAAATGGAGAAATAGACTTTAAAAACTCCAAGAAAAAAGAGCCAAATAAGTATTATAAAGTTGATCTTAAAGGTCGAAAAAGTTTGTATTTCAGCTTGCCTGATGACAGTTTTATCTCTGCCGTATATGCCAAAAAACCTAATCATGATATTTGGTCGGGTTCAGCTAGATTGTTTCTTTTTCCTGAAACTCAGGATTTAATATTTTTAGATACGACCGATCTGATTTCTTGTCAATTACTAGGTTTAGGTTTTAAAAATGAGAGAGATTTGCAAAAAGCATTAATGCAAAAAGGGACTATAGATTTCAACCAATCGATGAACAAAGATGTTGTAAAACCCGAGCATTATTTGACGCTTTTTTCACCCAAAGGAAAAGAAATTGCTTTGAATGCCGTTTGGTATAAAAGCAAAATCAACGTTACAGCATTTTCAATCGCAGATAGCTTGGGGTGTGAGTGATATTCAAAAGAGATTGTTGAAAATAAGAAAGGGGAGTAACATTCTCTTTCGTTAGAATATTTAAATTTGAATCATGGAATTTACTGCTGAGCAGATTGCGGGTATTTTAAACGGTGAAATTGTTGGTGACTCGAACGCTATTGTTACCGGTTTGTCTAAGATTGAAGAAGGAACCCCTCAAAGTTTATCCTTTCTTGCGAATCCGAAATACGAAGAGCATATATACAAAACCAATTCCACCATTTGCATTGTAAACAAAACATTTACTCCTTTAAAGCCTTTGCCAGATAGCTTGACATTGGTCAAGGTGGACGATGCACATGCTTGTTTCGCTAAGTTATTGGAAGTTTATAGCCAAATGACTAAAAAGCAACCAAGTGTTGAACAACCGTCGCATATTTCTGCTTCGGCAACGGTAGGAGAAGGATTATACTTAGGGGCATTCGCTTATATTGGCGATGGAACAAAAATTGGAAAAAATGCTTCTATTTATCCCCAAGCTTATATTGGAGAAAATGTAACGATTGGAGACAATTGCACCATTCATCCAGGGGCAAAAATATACCAAGACTGTGTCATTGGAAACAATGTAACCATTCACGCAGGTACAGTAATAGGTGCTGATGGATTTGGGTTTGTTCCAGATGAAACAGGTGTATTTTCTAAGATACCTCAGATTGGAAACGTGGTGATAGAAGATGATGTTGAAATTGGATCTAACACAACAATAGACAGAGCCACACTGGGTTCTACGTTCATACGCAAAGGAGTGAAATTGGATAATTTAATTCAAATTGCACACAATGTGGATGTCGGCCAGCATTCAGCTATGGCAGCTCAAGTCGGGGTTGCTGGGTCTGCGAAAATTGGAAAACACGTTATGGTTGGTGGACAAGCCGGTATAAGTGGCCACATAACTATCGCTGATCAAACTCAAATCGTTGCTCAATCGGGAATACCCGGTTCAGTTAAAAAGAAAGATACTTTAATGGGATCGCCTGGAATCCCAATAGAAGATTTTAAAAAATCGTATTTTGGATTTAGAAAGTTGCCTTTTATCTTGAAAAAATTACAAGAATTAGAAGTTCAGCTTAAATCACTTACCAAAGAAAAATAGAAATGGCGGATATGCAAAAAACCCTCAAGGAGGAAATTCATTTATCGGGAATAGGTCTTCATACAGGAGAGAAAGTGAATATTCATATTCATCCTGCTCCCGAAAATCATGGTTATAAATTCCAGAGGATAGATTTGGATGCTCAACCCATAATCAATGCAGATTGTGACTTAGTAGTTGCAACGGATAGAGGTACAACGCTTGAAGCCAATGGAGCAAGAGTTTATACGACTGAACATATTTTAGCGGCATTGGCCGGCATGGAAGTTGACAATGCTTTGATTCAAATTGATGGTCCAGAAATTCCTATTATGGATGGGAGTTCCTTGCCTTTTGTGAAAGCAATTGATGTTGTTGGTTTGGTCGAACAAAATGCAGAAAGAAACTATTTCGTGCTGGAAGAAAATTTGAAATGGGAGGATGTCGATAAAGGGATTGAGTTTTTAGCAGTTCCAGATGACCATTACAGAATTACAGTGATGGTTGATTACAAATCTCCTGTTTTGGGCACCCAGCACTCTAGCATGTACAACATAAGCGAATTTAAAAATGACATTGCACCTTGTCGTACTTTTGTTTTCTTGAGAGAGTTGGAATTTTTAGCAACAAACAACCTAATAAAAGGAGGTGATTTGGACAATGCTATCGTTTTAGTTGAACGCGAAGACGTTAACAAGGAAGAATTGGATCGTCTGGCTAAGTTATTGGGCAAGGAAAAATTAGAAATAAAAGTGGACGGAATTGGTGTTTTGAACACGCAAAAATTGCAATTCGAAAATGAACCAGCACGTCACAAATTATTAGATATAGTAGGTGATTTAGCTTTGTTGGGTCGACCTATAAAAGGACACATTTTAGGTGCTCGACCAGGTCATTCTGGAAATGTTCGCTTTGCAAAAGTTCTTAAAGAGCAGATCAAAAAACAAGAATCACAAGGTAGACATTTCGATCTAACGAAAAAACCATTGTATGACATCAACGATATCGAAAAGATGTTACCTCACAGATACCCATTCTTGTTGGTGGACAAGGTTATGGAAATTGGAGAAGACTCAATCATTGGTGTGAAAAATATTACCATGAATGAGCCTATGTTTCAAGGTCACTTCCCGGGAAATCCAGTATTTCCAGGTGTTTTGCAAATTGAAGCAACAGCGCAAGTAGGTGGAATTTTTGCCTTAAGCAAAGTAGAAGACCCACATTTGTATTCTACCTATTTCATGAAAATTGACAATGTTAAGTTCAAACAAAAGGTCCTGCCTGGCGATACATTGGTATTTGAATTAAAATTAATGTCTCCTATGCGACGAGGTTTGGTTCACATGGGCGGGAAAGGTTATGTAAACGGTCAAGTAGTCATGGAAGCTGAAATGTTAGCACAAGTAATTAAAGACAAAGAATAAATGATAAGTCCATTAGCACATGTTTCAGCAGATGCAACAATAGGAGCTGACGTTACGATACAACCATTTTCAACTATTTACGAAGATGTTATAATTGGTGATGGATGTATTATCCATTCAAATGTTAGTTTGTATCCTGGAACACGTCTAGGTAAAAACTGTGAAGTATTCCCTGGAGCTGTTATTGTAGTTGTACCACAAGACCTAAAATTTGACAACGAGTACACGACTGTTGAAATTGGTGAAAACACCAAGATTCGTGAGTGCGTTACTATTCATCGGGGCACCAAGGATAGAATGACTACTAAAATTGGAAAAAACTGTTTGTTGATGACCTACGTTCACATTGCTCACGATTGCCAATTGGGTGATAATGTAATTTTAGCCAGCTATGTAGGATTGTCAGGGCACGTTACGATTGATGACTATGCAATAATAGAAGGCAAAGCAGCCGCTCAGCAGTTTGTGCACATTGGAGCGCATTGTTTTATCGGTGGAGCTTCTTTGATTAGAAAAGATGTACCACCTTTCATAAAAGCGGCTCGAGAGCCAATGACGTATGCAGGAGTTAACTCCGTTGGTCTTCGCAGAAGAGGAATGACAGACGAACAAGTGCGGGAGATAGAGGACGTTTATCGAATAATCTATGTCCAAAACAATAACATTTCAAAAGGAATTGCTGCCGTTAAAGAAACGATGCCAGGAAGTCCAATAATTGATCAAATCATCGGCTTTATTCAAGGTTCGGATAAAGGAGTAATTCGCGGTTTGATATAATCAATAAAAATTACAAGTTACAAGTTGTTGCTGCGCAATTTTAAGTTGCAAGTTCTAAGCGCATAACTTAAAACTTATAATTCGAAACTTATAACTAAAACATTAAATGAACAGAGGAGAAGTCATCGAAGTAAAAATTAGTGAATACGCTTTTGGCGGTCGAGGCATTGCTAAATTACCAACCGATGATGGATATTATGTCGTGTTTGTAGACAATTGTTTTCCCGGACAAACGGTGCGCGCTCGCGTTGAGAAAAAAAAGAAAAAATACGCCGAAGCCAAATTAATCGATGTTATAGAACGAAGTTCAGAGGAAATAATCAACGATTATCAAGAAATTTCCGGTGGACCATATATTTACATTCCTGTTGATAGACAAGAAGAAGTAAAGAAAGAAGCGACTTTAGAAACATTCCGTCGACTATCCAATTTTCAGGATGTAGCTAATGTTTTCGATACATTTATTTCCTCTCCAGATCACTATTTCTATCGCAATAAGATGGAATATAGTTTCTCTTGTATAGAACATGATATTCATACAGGTGAAGAAAAAGACGAAGCATTTGCTTTGGGATTCAAGAGAAGAGGGACATGGTGGAAAGTTGAAAATTTAAACAAGCCTTCGGGAATGTTCGATGAAGAATGGGAGACCAAACTCATTCAAATTAGAAATTATTTAAAAGATACAGGTTTACCAGCTTGGCACCCACCTAAGAAACATGGATTTTTCCGCCACATTGTCGTTCGTAAATCATTTGCGGAAGATAAGCTATTGTTGAATTTAGTCACGTCTTCTGAAGGCAGAAAATCATTTGATGCTCCAGCTTTTGCAAAGTTTTTACAGGAATTAATGGGTGACCGAGTTGCGGGTTTATGGCATACGGTTAACGACAATGTTGCTGACAGAGCCAAAATAGAAAATGGAACATCTGTTTTACTTTTTGGAAAAGAGAAAATCACCGAAACATTGCTAGGTTTGAATTTTGAAATCAGCATGGAAAGCTTTTTTCAAACCAATCCTAAATGTGCAGAATTGCTGTATACAAAAGCTTTGGATTATGTTTTCGAAGAAGAATTGAAAGACGATGAAATTATCATGGATTTGTTTTGTGGAACAGGGACTATTGGCCAAATTCTTACGACTCGTAAATCCAATGCAAAAATTGTTGGCGTAGATATCGTCGAAGAAGCAATTGCCGATGCGAAGAAAAACGCAAAGAAAAACGGAATCAACAACATAGAGTTTTATGCAGCTGACGTAGGTAAATTCTTAAAAGAGCACGCAGAATTCCAAGGAAAAATAGGAACCATTATTTTAGACCCTCCAAGAGCTGGAATTGCGCCAAAAACTCTTTTGAAGGTAATTGAACTGGGAGCGAAGAACATCGTTTATATCTCTTGTAATCCATCAACGCAAGCAAGAGATACTGAGACCTTGATTCAAAATGGTTTTAAACTTGAGAAATTATCTTTCGTTGATCAATTTCCACATACCGGACATATTGAAAGCATCGCTAAGTTTAAATTGGGTTAGGAACAATGGCGAATTGCGGATTGGCGGATTACGGATTTTTAAGTCATTAAACTATTGTTCATTCCAGATTAATTTTTTTATTTTCTCTTAATCAGCAATCAGCAATCAGCAATCAGCAATCATCAATCAGCAATCATCAATCAGCAATCCATTTTTCCTTCGTAATTTCGC
>JAHEMP010000322.1 GCA_024643585.1 Crocinitomicaceae bacterium
GGAAAGTGCTGTTCCGCTCGCTTTTGCTCGACCGGTTCTTCCAATTCGGTGAACGTAGGTCTCCGAAACATTTGGCAAATCGTAATTGATGACCAATGGCATATCCGAAACATCAATTCCGCGAGCAGCGATATCTGTTGCCACCAAAACATTCATTTTGCCATCCTTAAACGCACCCAATGCTTTCTGACGTTGTGGCTGTGATTTGTTTCCGTGAATCGCTGCAGCAGTAATATTATGCTTGATCAAGATTTTCACCACCTTATCTGCACCGTGTTTTGTTCTTGTAAATACAAGCGTCGCTCCTTTGTTTTCTGTTTCAAGTAAATGAACCAACAATTTCGCTTTGTCGTTTTTCGAAACAAAGTAAATTCCCTGTTCTACCTTTTCTGCTGTCGCTTGTTCCGGTTCGATATCTACTCTTTCGTAATCACCCAATATTTGTGTCGATAGTTCTGCACTTGCCTTAGGCATAGTCGCGGAGAAAAATAAAGACTGACGTTTTTTAGGCAACATGGCGATGATTTTCTTGATGTCGTGGATAAAACCCATGTCGAGCATCTGATCTGCCTCGTCGAGTACGAAATATTCAATATCACGAAGGGTGATGTATTTCTGTTGAATCAAATCCAACAAACGACCTGGTGTTGCAATTAAAATATCAACCCCTTGACGCAAAGCTGCTGTTTGTGCACCTTGTTTTACTCCACCAAAAATTACAGTGTTTCTTAGATTTGTATGCTTTGAATATTCCTTGAAATTTTCTTCAATCTGAATCGCTAACTCTCTGGTCGGCGTAACAATCAATGCTTTGATTCTGCGTTTTCCTTTTTCGTCACTTTTATTCATCACCATTTGTTGAATGATGGGAATAGCGAACGATGCTGTTTTACCTGTTCCTGTTTGCGCACAGCCCAACAAGTCTTTTCCTTTCAATAAAATCGGTATGGATTGTTGTTGTATTGGAGTTGGGTGAGTATAGCCCTTTTCTTCAAGAGCATTTAGGATGGGATCAATAATCCCGAGTTCTTTAAATGTCATTTATGTATTATAAGTCGCAAAGGTACGGCTAATCTTTGGATTGAGAATATTTAATGTCGAAGACAAAAAAAGTCCGAACTCAAATGAATTCGGACTTTTTCAAAATTTTTAAAGAAGATTACTTTTTCAAAATACGCAAAGTTTCACTTCCTGACTCGGCTTGAATTTGAACAAAATATAGTCCATTGTTCAATTTTTCAATGTTCAACTCAAGTTTTGAAGATTGGTCTACGGATGTTACTTGCAAGGTTTTTCCTTGTGCATCTATAATGCTTACGGTTCCACTGACAGGGAAAGAACTTGTTAAAACAAACGTACCTTCACTAGGATTTGGGTAAAGTGAAAATTCTGAAATTGCGTTTTCTGTTATAGCTGCCTCTGCCAACAATGTGCAATCAGAGGTATCCGAACAAGATGACGTACTAATGACAACCGCATAATTTCCAGCAGTTGAAGCTACAAAAGTCTGATTCGTAGCTCCTGCAATTGGTGCTAATGTTGCACAATTGATCCACTGATACGTGGCACCCGTTTGGTTAGAAATCAACGTAGAATCGTCCGGATTAGCCACTGTAAGATTAAAAGGAGAGACTGTCAAATTCAAAGTAAGAATAGAATCGCAACCTGCTGCATTTGTAAGCGATGCCGTATATGTTCCTGAAGTTGCGTATTCAATGCTGTCTGCTGACCACAAAAACGGACCACAAGAATTCACAGTTTGTACTATGGAATCAACTGGCAAGATGGTTAAATTCAAAGTAATCGACGAATCGCAACCCGCAGCATTTGGGATGACTGCACTCTGTGCTCCGGAGGTTGTATACGTTTGACCATTTACTGGCCATGTGTATGGACCACATTGACTGACAAATTGTGTAGATGCTGAATTTGAGCTGAACGTTAAATTGATACTGACTACAGAATCGCAACCCGCAGTTGAGGGAATTGAAGCGCTATAAATTCCAGGACTTGTATACGTTTGACCATTTGCTGACCACGTATAAAAACCACATCCTAACGTTGGTGTAGTTGCACCGACAATAAATCCAGGACCGTAAGTATAACCAGAGACCCAATTAGAAGCAGCTCCTGTCAATGCCGCAGCATTCAAAGTACATGATCCACCCGTTGCACCATAATTGCTCACAGCAGTTAACCCTGTGTTTGTTCCACCAGCTGTACCTTGATTTAATGGACAATACAAAATTAACGAAGAAGACAAATTGCAAATTTCATTGTTCATGTTCGCCTGCAACTCCGTTTGCGTTCTAACTACATTCCAAACTCGTACCTCGTCGATATCTCCTTCAAAAAATGAGGTATTGTCAATTCTACGTCCAATTAAAATGTTTGTAGCTGAAGTATTTATTGCAACAGTAGGCGTTCCTGCAATATCCAAAACACCGTCAACATAAAGGGAAATCGTATTGGTTGCCGCTGGATTGTAAACGCAAGCGACATGATGCCAAAGTCCGTCGTTCACTGGGATCGTTCCACTCACTCCATTTCCAGCAACTTCCAGACGGATTGCGTTGCTCCATAGTAAGTTGAAAGTAAATCGTTGACCATTGGCTGATCCTCCCCAATCCACAATAACTTTCTGTCCTGTTCCTCCATTTGCTGGCGG
>JAHEMP010000071.1 GCA_024643585.1 Crocinitomicaceae bacterium
ATGTTACAGTGAATGGAACATTAATTGGACTTTACACCAACTCTGAAGCAATTTCTAAAGTTTTCCTTAACGACCATTTCAATAGCAAAAACAACACGTTTGTAAAATGCAATCCTCCTGCCGGTGCGGGTCCAGGAGCAACAAATCTACCTAGATTGACTTATTTAGGCACAGATAGCTCACTTTATTATACGGCATACGAATTGAAATCAAACTTTGGATGGGATGAGTTACTCGATTTATGTGATACATTGAATAATAATCCGTCCGTTATTTCGGATATTTTGGATGTCGATCGAGCACTATGGATGTTGGCATTTGATAATGTGCTCGTAAATCTGGATAGTTATATTGGGGTTTTCGCTCAAAACTATTATTTGTACAAAGACGATTTTGATCGGTTCATCCCAATAATCTGGGACATGAATGAATCATTCGGAAGGTTTTCTATGTTGGGTTCAGGCAGCTTAAACAGCACTACGCAAAAACAGCAATTGAGTCATTTATTAAACAGTTCAGATGCCAATTACCCCTTGGTTTCAAAATTGTTGAGTATTCCAATGTACAAAAGAATGTATTTGGCGCATGTTAAAACTATTCTTTTAGAGAATTTTGATAATAATTCTTATTTCACTTCAGCCCAAGCCATGCAAACATTAGTCGATTCCTCCGTGCAGGCTGACCCTAACAAGTTTTATACCTATGCAAACTTTACGACAAATTTGACAACAGATATTACTGGCGCACCAGGACCGGGAGGCGGTTCAACCCCTGGTATCTCAAATTTAATGAATGGTCGCTCAACATATCTTCTAGCACAAAGCGACTTTACACAAATCGAACCAGATATAATAAATATACAAGCCTCAAACGCGGCACCTTTGATAAATGATGTGGTGAATTTCACCACAGATGTAGTCAACGGCCCAGCGGTTTATTTAGGATACAGAAATGAAAACTATGCCCCATTTCAACGAATTATCATGTATGATGACGGAGCACATAACGATGGAGCAGCGGGTGACGGAAAATACGGAGTTAGCATAACGATGAGCACTACATTTTTCCAGTACTATATCTATGCTGAAAATAGTGGAATTGGGAAATTTTCGCCCGTTAGAGCAGAACACGAATATTATACCTTGTCAATTGGAGCCGTGCCAGTTGGCGATCTTGTTATAAACGAATTTCTTGCCTCAAATGCCACGACGCAAGCAGATCAAGATGGTGAATTCGATGATTGGATTGAATTATACAACAACACAAATTCAGCCATCGATTTGTCGAATTATTATTTGTCCGATGACGGAACTAATTTAGCACTATGGCAATTTCCTGCAGGGACGACCATTTCACCCAACAATTTTTTAATTGTTTGGGCCGACAATGATATTATGCAAAGTGGTTTACATGCCAATTTCAAACTTTCAGCTTTAGGAGAATCGTTGTATTTGATGAATGGAACTAGTTTAGCAGATCAAGTGACTTTTGGGGCACAAACAACAGATATAACTTTTGGGCGTTATCTGAACGGTACAGGGGCATTTATATCGATGGTTCCAACCTATTCAGCCCAAAACAGCAATTTACTAGAGGTGCCAAAATTAGAGCAGCAAAAGGAAAACATGTATGTATTCCCGAACCCGTCATCAAATAGTTTTAAGATAAAAGGGTGTCCAACGGAATGGATTGGTAAGGAACTGATTGTTTATGGAATAGATGGAAAAAAAGTCTATAACAACCGATATGAGGAGAATTTAGTCATTGAAGTAGAGGACTGGAAGCCAGGAATTTATTTTTTGAATCTGGAAGGTCATTCGTTTAAAATTCAGGTGTTTGATTAGGGGTTGAATTCTAATATTCCTTAATCGAGTGTGCTTCCCTTTACTTCCAACCTAAACCCCGTTAAAGAGTCCAGGAATATTTGAAGTAAAGAGTTTTACAGCAATTGCTAATAAGATTATACCAAAAACCTTTTTCAAAATGGCAATACCACCCTCTCCCAAGAATTTCTCTAAAGGTTTGGTGGACCGTAAAACCAAATAAACGATAAATACATTTATCAATATGGCCAATATGATATTGATAGTGTCGTATTCCGCTCGCAGGGTAATAATGGAAGTCATTGTGCCGGCACCGGCAATTATAGGAAAAGCTAAAGGGACAATGCTAGCCGTTTTTCCTGACGAAGAGTCCCTGAAAAATTGGATACCCAAAATCATTTCAAGAGCCATAATAAAAAGAATTATTGATCCGGCTACAGCAAAACTACCAATGTCAACCCCAAATAGAGAAAGAATATTTTCACCTAAAATCAAAAAGCCAACCATTATTCCTAAGGATACAACACTGGCTCTAACTTCGTGTATATCTCCAGAAGATTGTTTTAATTTTAAAATGATTGGAATGGACCCAATAATATCTATCACAGCAAAAAGCACCATTGTTGCCTTGAAAATTTCAGACCAAGAAAAATCAGTAAAGAAATTCATACTAGTGTAATTTTATATAGTTTTCTACTACAATGGGGAAATAGGTATGCTCTAACTGCTGAACTTTTTTAGAAATATCTTCAACAGTGTCACTTTCCGAAATTACACAATAAAACTGAGCCAACATTTCACCATCGTCGTACTTGGCGTTCACCAAATGAATGGAAATGCCTGTATTTCTTTCACCAGCCGATTTCACAGCTTCATGAACCTTGGTGCCATACATGCCTTCACCGCCGTATTTTGGAAGAAGAGAGGGGTGCAAATTGATGATTTGATCAGGATATTCTGAAATAAAATCTTCCGGTATTTTTCTTAGATAACCCGCTAAAACGATGAAATCAATACCTTGATTTTGGCATATTGAAGTAAGCACGCTCCCTTGTCCAGCTTTTTCATTGTCCAAAACATAGATATCCAAACCAAGATTCTCGCATGCTTTAACAACTGGAGCTTCTTTTTTATTGCAGATTAGTATTCCTATTTCAACAAAGGAGTGATTTGCGAAATAATTCACTAAATTTATCGCATTGGTTCCCGAACCTGATGCAAAAATGGCCAAACGTTTCTTGATCATGTCGCAAAGGTAGAAAGGATTTCTAATAGATTAAGAAATTAACCTTATATTAGGATAAAATTGGAGTGATTTCAAGCTTAAAAAAGATAATTACAGGTCTGAAGTGATAAATTAAACGGAATTATTTTGTTTATTGAGGATATGTTTTTTTCTTTGCAGGCTGAATTAATTATTAAAACGAAAACAATGTCTGACATCAAAACAAGAGTAGTATCTATTATCGTAGATAAATTGGGAGTTGAAGAAAGCGAAGTTACGCAAGAAGCAAGCTTCACTAACGATCTAGGGGCTGACTCTCTAGATACAGTAGAATTAATTATGGAGTTCGAAAAAGAATTCAATATTGCAATTCCTGACGATCAAGCTGAAAACATCCAAACAGTAGGTGCTGCAGTTTCTTATATCGAAGAGCACGCTAACTAAGAGAAAATTTTAGTTTAAAAAAAATTGAATTTATATGGAGTTAAAACGAGTTGTTGTAACGGGCCTAGGTGCACTTACCCCTATAGGTAATACTCTTTCCGAATATTGGGAAGGTTTGATAAGTGGAAAAAGTGGTGCCGCACCTATCCAACAATTTGATGCTTCATTGTTCAAAACACAATTTGCTTGTGAGGTCAAAAACTTCAATGTCGAAGATTTTATGGACCGTAAAGAAGCAAGAAAAATGGATCAATTTTCCCAGTATGCCATGGTTTCAGCTTCTGAAGCCATGGCAGATTCTGGATTAATGGAATCGAATCCAGATTTAGACTTCATCGGGGTAATTTGGGGTTCAGGGATTGGAGGACTTAAAACTTTCCAAGACGAATCACAAAATTTCTTTGAAGGAGATGGAACTCCAAGGTTCAACCCTTTCTTCATTCCAAAAATGATTTCTGATATTGCGGCAGGTCATATTTCTATAAAATATGGCTTACGTGGACCAAATTATGTTACCGTTTCAGCTTGCGCATCGGCAACCAACGCAATTATTGATTCTTTCAATTTAATTCGTTTGGGTAAAGCGAATGCTATTGTCACGGGTGGTTCAGAAGCTGCGGTAAATGAAATGGGTATGGGAGGTTTCAATGCATTAAAAGCCCTATCCACTAGAAATGAAAGTCCAGAAACGGCCTCTCGTCCTTTTGACGTTGACCGTGACGGATTTGTTCTTGGTGAAGGAGCAGGAGCATTGATTTTAGAAGAATACGAGCATGCCATGAAACGTGGTGCTAAAATTTATGCTGAGGTTGTCGGTGGAGGTATGTCCGGTGACGCCTACCACATGACTGCGCCACATCCAGAAGGAATTGGTGCAAGAAACGTTATGTTGCGTGCACTCGAGGATGCGGAAATTGATGCAACAGCAATTGACTATGTCAATGTGCATGGAACATCTACACCACTTGGTGACGTTGCAGAGGTAAAAGCAATTCAACAAGTGTTTGGTGAACATGCCTACAAATTGAATATTTCTTCGACTAAATCAATGACAGGACACCTATTGGGTGCTGCCGGTGCTATTGAGGCAATCGCATGTATTATGGCGGTTAAAAACGATATGGTTCCGCCAACGATCAATCACTTCAATGATGATCCGGATTTAGATGATAAATTAAACCTAACTTTTCACACAGCACAAAAACGTGTAGTGAATTACGCTATTTCCAATACTTTTGGATTTGGAGGTCACAACACAAGTGTTATTGTTAAGAAATTCGTAGGATAAATTCTTATGGCTTTGTCAATATTTGATAAAGGAAAAAATCACGAGGAAAAATCTCTAACCAGTTTTATACGCTCTAAATTCGGCTATCGGGTAAAAGACGTTGATTTGTTTTTGCGCGCCGTAACCCACAAATCATTACTTTTTGAAGACAATTCATTAATCTCAAATGAACGTTTGGAGTTTTTAGGAGATGCGGTGATAGATACCGTCATAGCTGAATACCTTTTTGTTAAATTTCCAAATGAGGACGAAGGCTATCTTACCAAAGTTAAATCCAAAGTCGTAAGCCGAAAGCACCATTCTGAAATTGCTGAAGCCATTGGAATAAACAAAGTGATTCGCTACCAAAAAGGCCGTTCCATCAACATGAGTACAATTGAAGGCAATGCGTATGAAGCTATAATTGGTGCAATATTTTTGGACGGAGGATTTAAGGCCGCAAGTGCTTCAATTCAAGATCATATTTTGGTGAAGTATGTCAATATGACCAAAGTCCTTGAAGAAGAAATTGATTTCAAATCAAAACTATTTATTTGGTGCCAGAAAGGCAAACTAGAACTTCAATTCGACACCATTACCGAAGAAAATCAAGGAGGATTCTGGAAGTATACCATGTTGGTATTGATCAACAACAAAAAATATGGTATGGGAACAGGAAGTTCCAAAAAACTTGCCGAACAAGCAGCTTCTAAAGAAACTCTAGAGTTAATAGGGGTTATTTAATCAACCGAAACTTCGGCTCCGCTCAGTTTTCGGTTGATTTAAAAAAAAGCTGGCTGAGCAGAGCCGAAGCCAACTTTTTTCGTATCTTCAATAGTGAACACGAATCATTCACCCTTGAAAAAATGACAAATCAAGAACTCGGCGTTTTCGGAGAGAACCTCGCTACTGCATACTTAAGAAAACAAGGACATGAAATTTTGGCTCGCAACTTTCGCTTGCAACACTTGGAAATTGATATTGTGACAAAATTGGAGGATAAAATTCATGTCGTAGAAGTGAAAACAAGGCAAACTTCGGAGATAGGAGAACCGTGGCGTGCGGTCACAAGGGCCAAACAACGCCAGATTATTAAAGTGGCCAACCATTATATTCAATCAAAAGACATAGAACTTGAAACCCAGTTCGACATCATTTCCATTGTCCACAACGGTTTCCGCACCGATTTAGAATACATCAACGACGCGTTCACACCTTTTCTTTAGAACGCAGCGGGTTTTTTATAAATTTCTTTAATTCAATTATCCGAACTATCTTTGCCGAAATAAATAATGCTCGTGATGAACAAAAAAAGAGGTGGAGGTGAGAAACCTACCCGTAAGCCCGGCAGTGCTGGCAAAACAAAAATGACAACTCGCCCAAAAACGGCGGGAGCACAATCTAGAAGTGCGGCTGGTCAAGATGCAGAGAAAAAAGCAGTAAACGCCAGAGACAAAAGAAAATACATAGATTTTAAGCAAAAACAGAAAAAAGGCGATCCAATGCCTAAATTTGATGATGATGCGATTCGTTTGAACAAATATTTATCCAATGCAGGAGTTTGTTCTAGAAGAGAAGCGGATGTGTTTATCGCCAATGGGATTGTTTCTGTTAATGGTGAAATTGTAACGGAAATGGGTTACAAGGTAAAATCAACCGATATTGTTAAGTACGGAGATGATTCCGTGCGATCAGCGACAAAGCGATATGTTATTTTGAACAAACCAAAAGGTTTCATTACCGCAATGGACGATGATACAGGAAGAAAAACGGTTATGAGTTTGGTCAAAAAAGCGACAAAAGAGCAATTGTATCCCGTGGGAAGAATGGAAAAAGAGGCAACAGGTTTGTTGTTTTTCACGAACGATGGGGATATGATGAAAAAACTGACGCATCCGCAATACAAAGCGAAAAAAATCTATCATTTAGAATTGGATAAGCCAGTTAAAAAAGAAGATTTGGAACGTTTGACACAAGGGATAGACTTGGAAGATGGAAAAATATTCTTTGATAAAGCCGAGTACGTAAAAGGTGACTCTAGAGAAATTGGAGTTGAATTGACTTCTGGCAAAAACAGTGTAGCACGAAGAGCTTTTGAAAGCATGGGATATGTTGTATTGAAAGTTGATAGGGTCCAATATGCAGGTTTGACGAAAAAAGATTTGCCTCGCGGACATTATAGAGTTTTATCCGAAAAAGAAGTGAATTTTTTAAAGATGTCATGAGAATAATTGCTGTTATCCTACTCCTTGTTTCAGTTATTGCGGGCTGTAAATCAAATTCTAGCAAGAATGAATTGGTGGACTATTTTTATCCCTTAACCGGTGATGCACAGGTTTATCTCTATCGTGACGTTAAAAACGGTGTTTCCGAAAGGTTTCATAGAATATACCGAGTAAAAGATCAAGAAGGTGAGCATGTTGTGGTTGAGATATACTCCGACGACGCAAGAATAATTGAAGCGTATAACTATAACGTGGACAGTCTGGATTTAGCCGATCATATGATAGTTGATCGAGACGGCAAAAAAAGACAAGCAGAATTGTTTAAGAACCGAATATTTCCAATGAACGATCGGGATGAAACGTATTTCGCCTCGAGATTTCCAGGCGTTCGAGATTCAACGCTTATTTTACAAGAAGTTCAAAGAAGAGTAAACCCAGTGAAACCAAAAGAAGATATCATGGTTATGGGTAAAAAGAAAAACGCTTTGGTCATTGAAGATAATTACAGAACAACTATTTTCAATCCAATTACAAGAGAAGAAAGTGAATTAAACGGTAGAAACTACTCTTATTTCGTTAAAGGAATAGGGTTGGTTCGCTGGCACGATAATAAAAATAAATCCGATTTTCGTCTGCAAAAAATTCTTACAGAAAAACAGTGGGCGCTTTTAATAAATAGTTAAATGAAAATTAGCATACTTCTCCTTATCCTAGTTTCTCTTTCCTTTGGAAGTTTCTCACAATATGGCGGAAAAAAGAAAGAATCTACCGAAAAAGGCACCATGTTTTTATACTGGGGTTACAATAGAACACATTACACAAAATCAAACTTACGTTTTGTCGGTCCAGGGTATGATTTTACTTTAAATGGAGCTAAGGCCGTGGATAAACCAGAACCATTTTCATTTGACAGTTATTTCAACCCGACCAATATCACAATTCCTCAATTTAATGTTCGATTTGGCTATTACTACAAAAAGGGATGGGCAGTTAGTGTTGGATACGATCACTTGAAATACTACTTAAAAAATGGAAATCAGGTAAATCTAACAGGACATGTGGATCCAGGAGTAGACACTGTGACGAATTTTAGCGGGACTTACACGGGACAACCAATAGTTACCGACTTTAATACACTTCATTACGAAAACACAAATGGGATGAATTATATTCGAGTAGAATTGATGCGTTCCTTTGATATTTACAAACCAAGAAAAACCAAGGGAAATTTTGGGATTACAGGTAATTTGGGTCTGAGCACCGGTACAATTCTATCCGTTAATGATTTTAATTTCGCGGGTCAGTTTGATAGGGTCACCTATTCTATTTCTGGTTACGGAATCTCCGCTCATACTGGATTGCGATTTGAATTTTTCAAGCATTTATTTTTGCAAACGGATTTCAATACAGGATTTATACACCAATTGAAAGTACGAACAAGACCAGATGACGCCTCATCCTATGCGCGCCAGACTTTAGGCTATATTGAATACAACGCTGTTATAGGTGCTCTGTTCTATATTAAACCGAAAAAGAAATGCGACGATTGCCCTAGTTGGTAATCTTCGTTTTGGGTTTTGATCTAAAATCTATTTTATAATAGAATATAGGTAAAAAGCCCAATTGATACCTTTCCGCAATTGGCTCAGCCGTAGGATCAGATACATTCGGAGCGTATGCCAAAGAAAGCAAATTTTCCGTATTCAATATATTTACCAAATCCAATCCAATTTCATGGGTTACTCGATTAGCATTCTTTTTCCAATTGATTTTTACGTCCATTCGGAAATAATTTTGGAATTGACGTGAGTTAAAGCCACTATCGATATAAATCAACTCATTTGCAGCCTCTGTTCGATCAATATCAACATAACCATATCTTTTTCCTCCAGCATATGTTACTTTCAATCCAAGGGTAATGCTATTTTTTTCATTCAAATGAAATTCCTTCCCAGCTAATAAGTTGGTCACGAAACTACCGTTGTAACTGGTATTGCGCAGAATTTCATCACTCCCTCTATATTTGGAATCGTAAAGGGAACCTGAGAACAAAAAGAAAAAGCTTTTGTCAAAAAATTTCTGAACCGTAACTTCTAAACCGTAATTGTAACCTGTCCCGGAATTCTGCAGAGAATCTGGGAAAAATCGTTGAAATCCACCTCCCATATTAACAAGGGAAAAAGCACTTGGATGAGTTTCCACTGGAATGTTGTACAAATATTGATAGTAAACCTCTGTTTTAACATTAAAGCTCTTCGTGAACGTTTTCTGATAACCAACAGCACTATGAAAACTCTTCGTAAAGTCCATTTTTTGATTGTGTGGTGTTGTCGTATTAGGCAAATGATAATTATATGTATAAAGTGGCTGCATTTGGCTATGCAATCCAGCCCCTGCAGAAATAGTTTGCGCTTTTCTCAAGTTGTATTTCCAACCCACTCGTGGTTCAATTTGACTAAGGCTATTGCTCAAGGAATAATATTGGGCGTGTAACCCAGCGGTGAAATCCATATTTTCAGTTATACGATATTTCCATTGAATGAAGGGTTGAATTAGGAATGAAGTTCCTTTGTAATCCCAACGATTTACAAAAGTGCTGTAGTCCCCAACGTTTAATGAGTCTTGGTTTAAAACAGAGTCAAGTTGATTTACATAAATTGCATCCGCGTTGAGTCCAGCTTTAATTAGATTTCTTCGATTAATTTTATGATTAACGGATAGATAATACGATAGTTTAGTCGTTTTGAAATAATATCCCATTAAAGGGAAAAGAGAATCGATTCTGATTTTTTCAATCCCATCCTCTTCATACACACTGCGGATTAAATATTCGTGGTGCGACTTAGAAAC
>JAHEMP010000072.1 GCA_024643585.1 Crocinitomicaceae bacterium
AACTTTTTCCGGTTGCACCTATAGAGAAAGGCTTTTTTAGTTCGTCAGATCCTACGATGACTTTTGTGTATGAAGCGAAGAATCCCAAAGCTACACTTGTTTTTATTCCAGGCGGCGAAGCAAAATTATTCGATTGGATGCGTGTTGGAATTCAAGGTTCATATGGTGGTTTTTCTAATTTTAGATTAGGATTTTATTCTCAGTACGATTTAGGTAAATTCCATTTCGGTATTGGCTCGGAGGATTTAATTGGAGCCATAACGAAAAAGGGATATGGCGAGAGTGTTCATTTTAGAATTACACGACTATGGTAAGTAAAACTATTATATTATTTTTTTTACTCCTGAGTTTAACGTCTTATTCTCAAATTGAATTTCTTAAAGTATATAGTGACACGGGTTTTGAAAGAGGTGAGGGGATAACTCAACTCTCCGATAGTTCTTACCTACTTACCGGAAGTTCGACAAGTTTTGGAGAGGGTCCGCCACAAGCTTTTCTCATGAAAATTGATTCTTTGGGGAATCACATTTGGGCAAAGCACTTCGGAGGAAGTGAAATTAATGAGGGTATACGAGTATTTGCGATAGAGAATTACGGCTATTTTATTGGCGGAAATACCAATAGCAACAGCAATTCTGATTTCAACTTCTATTTTGTGAAGACGGATGAAAATGGCAATGCTCTCATTGAGAAACAAATGGGTACAGCTGAATGGGATTTCATGCACGATGGAATTATGCTAGCTGATTCTTCTTTTATATTGACGGGAGAAACATTTAATACACCGGATGGAAAGGAAGATGCATATACAGTTCGACTTAAGAAAAATGGCGACACCTTATGGACAAAACAGTCGAACAAACCTGGTATAGATAAAATATTTGCAGCTGAAAATGTAGGTGACACGGCATTCGTTTTGGCTGGAACTGTTTGGAATGAGGATTCGCTTATGCAAAAAGCATTTGTCGGTTGTTATCACCTGGACCATACCCCAATTTGGGAATTAGAATATGGTGAAATGGATGATTATGTTATCAAGGACATCGAATTCTATAATGGTAAGGTATATTGTGTAGGATACAGAATAAATCCAATTGATGATGAGAAAGATGAATACACTCTTCAACTAAACTCTATAAATGGAGCGATCATTAGTACTTATTCGTATTATGGAAACAGTGATAAATCAATGGAAAAAATTGTAAAATATGGAAATGGAATAAACTTTTACATCGCTTACAGTTTTATTGATCAATTTTCGCTTGGAATTGGTGCAGATTTTAGTTTAAGGAAATTTGATGATTTCTTCTCTGATTTGGGTGTTTGGTTTCAATTTTTAGCCAATGGACAAGATGATTTGGGTGATATGATTCCAACGACAGATGGAGGTGCAATAATTGTTGGGACTAACCAATCATTCGGCACTGAAAATGCCAACGTATTAGTTCTTAAGATAGGTCCTAATGATCTTTACCCAAACACATCAATACCGCCGATAATTAATTCTCTGGTGGAAATTGAGGAGAATAAAGAATTGCTTAATTCGACAATTTATCCTAATCCGTTTGAAAACAATGTCAATATTGCCTTTGAAAAAAACATAAGTGGTAATTTATTGGTTTATTCTATTTTAGGAAAATTGGAATTAATCCAACCGATTAATTCGAAAAAAATTACCCTTGATTTGAATAATTTATCTAAAGGGGTCTACTTTATTGAGTTTCAATCTGACAAATATGAAACTTTAGTTGGGAAAATAATCAAATAACCCGATTAAAAATATCTCACTTTTATCCCGAGCAATTCATATAATTTACTAGTTGTAATAATGTTGTTTTGAATTAAGTATGCATTTTCAATTCTTGTCGACTTTTTAATGAATTGAAACTCCTGATTCAATTTTCGATTCTTTTCAAAAATCAAAATGTTTTTATATATTTTCAAATCGTCTTCAATTAATCTCCACGTTCGCCGCTCATATTTAGGGTAAACAGTATTTGGAAAACCTTTTTCACAAGCTGGACAAGCGGTATTAAGTAATTGACTCATATCATGATCAAGAAAGATTATAAGGCTAATGTCTTTCTCATCTGCAAACGCAACAATATTTTTACATTTTTTTTCTAATAAGGAGTTTTTTTCAACCAAGACAGTATGGTCTTTATTCAGATTTGACTGAATGCTTTTATTTAAATTGATTGATTTATAAAGCAATACGCTAAGAGGAAGGATCACAAACCATCGAATGATTTTAACTCTATTAAATGAGATATTTGAAAATAACCAAGATAGAAACAATGGAACAGCAAGATACATCCTACTTACATGAAAAAACACAGAATCATTTCCATCATGCACTTTGGAAATTAACATTGTTAAAAGTAAAGCAAAAGGATAAATCGCACTCAAAATGGCTAACCATAGATTTTTTTTAGCAGCAAAATAAATTGAAAAAAGAATTGGAAAAACAAGAGTTAAATAGCCTTGTTTCCAAAATAGTGGAGTTATCATTCTAAAATAGTCATCTAGATTTTTTAAACCTTTTGTAAGGTTGTCAATCGTTAAGTTGATGAAATAAGTATGTAATTTATAGTTTGGATTATATAGATAAAATGACTTCAATAAAAAGAAGAATAAGCCACCAATAATAATCCCTATGATGGAATATAAATAAAACTTTTTGGAATTGTAATTTAATATTAACGCATAGGAAAGTAGAGGCAATGATATTAAAATTGAATTGGGAGTTGCAACGTATCCAATACACGACAGTAACGATAGTAGCATAAAATCCCTTCCAGAAAACTTATCAATTGGTTTAAATTTAGTTAGTGGGAATATTAATGAGACTAAAGCAATTCCAGTAATAAAACCTCTTGGGATTGTTGTTAATAAATCATACTCGATTGGCAAAAGACATGGTGTTGATAAAATCAATATAGCGTTAACATTTTTATTGTTTTTAATTGTCAAAATGCCTAAAAGTAAAAACGGGAGAAAAGACAGAAATGTTGTAATAATCGGTAGTGCCATTTTCAATGGCAGACCAATCCAATATAAAGGTAGGGCCAATAAAGCTTCGATCATCAAGTTGTAATCTTGACCATAGAAAAAGGGTTCGTGAAAAATACCTTTCGCATATTCAGTAGTCCCTAGCCAAATTATTGTTTGATCTGAATCAGTGTATTTAAAACCAAATTCAATGAGCACGTAAAACCTGTAAGCAAGAATTGCAAACAACAAAATTATTGTAGAAAAATGCTTTTTTACGAACTTCAAATCAATAAATAGTTATCTAGTTAACATGCTTTTGAATCTACCACTCATGCGCTTCAGGCAGCATCCATTTGCCTTGCACCTTTAGCGTTTGTTCAATTATATCTCGAACACAGCCTTTTCCGCCCATAAATGGAGAGACGTAATCAGAAATACTTTTTATTTCAGCCACTGCGTCTTGAGGAGCTGCAGCTAGACCAATTATTTCCATTAGGGCATAATCGGGTATATCGTCCCCCATGTAACAGCATGATTTTTCATCCAAATTGTACTTCACTTGCAGCTCATTGAAGACTTCAACTTTGTTCTTTGAATTAAGAATGACCTCTTTAACGCCCAGTCCTTCAAGTCTCATTTTGACTTCACCCGAATTCCCACCTGTTATAATAAATATATTAAAGCCCAATTTGGCAGCATACTGAATGGCATAACTATCCTTTGAACTCATAGTGCGAATCACTTCCCCAGAATGAAGCATAACGGAACCATCCGTTAAAACCCCATCCTCATCAAAAAGAAATGTGTCTATGTAGTTCAAAATAACTTTATAATTCTCTTTTTTCATTTCTTATGATGCTTCGCTATACTTTCTGATAATAGTGCGTATATTTCTTTTGTTTCTGGGTCGAGCATTGCCATTTGTTTTTCTATGATTTTACTGTCCCCTCGAACGGCGGGCCCTGTTTGAGCATCGAAAGGTAACTCAATTTGTATTTTTTTTGCAGTTTCGGAAATAAGAGGTTTTAAAAAATCCCACTCCAGCGATTTACTCTTTAAAAATTGTTGTGCTAAATAATCAATGTGATTGGTAAAATTATTCACCATAACAGCCGCAAGATGAAGGTTTTTTCTGTCATTAGAATTTGCGAAAATCACTTTACGACTTAGCTTCCAGGCTAGGTCGAATATAGCCTGAGCAAATGGCTCATTCGTGCCTTCAATGAAAAACGGAACTTCAAACAAATCAATACTCCTTGATTTGGAAAATGTTTGAAGAGGGTAGAGAACGCCCAAGTTTACTCTTTTTGGCAATTCAGATAATCCCACAGATCCACTCGTGTAAATAATTGCTTGATCCGGGTTTAATTGTTCAATTACATTGGTAATTTCATCATCACTTACGCAAACCAAAAAAACATCTGATGGGATTAAATCTTCTAAGTTCTCGGCATGAAAAACAAACAATTCGTTCGCTAATTGATGGCCTGATATTTTGTTTCGACTATAAACAGCATTTATTTTAACCAATCCGGAGAAGGCTTTTCCTAAATGGAAAGCTACATTTCCTGAACCGATAATGGAGATGCTCTTTATATCTCTAATCATTTTTTCAAAACTGTCTATTTACCGTGACATTGTTTGTATTTCTTACCACTTCCACAAGGACAGGGCTCATTTCGTCCAATCTTTTCTTCCGCTACAACAGGTTGCTGTTTAACCTTTTGCTGCATTGAATTTTGCATGGCTTGGTCGTAACCTTGACTTCCTTCAAATTGAGGGATTTGAGTCGAATTCGAAGAATTTTGACTTACCATTTGAGCTTTCTGATAATTGTTCTGAGCAGCAATTTCATTGTTTGTGCTTTCAATTTCAGTACCTACAGGAATGTCCATACGAACCAACGCCTCAACTGTTTCTCTATTCAAACGACTAACCATTGTCTTAAACAATTCAAACGATTCTAACTTGTAGACAAGTAAAGGATCTTTTTGCTCATATTGAGCATTGTTAACGGCTGAACGTAATTCATCCATTTCTCTCAAGTGCTCTTTCCATTCATTATCAATTAGACCTAAAGTCAAATTGCGTTCTAATGCCTCAGAAATTTCGCTTCCTCCTGTATTGTAGGCTTTTTCCAAATTAATGGTCATGTTCATGATTTTCTTACCGTCGGTAAGTTCGAAAACAATGTTCTTATATCTATCAGACATAGTTTCATAAACATGCTTGATTTGCGGCATCGCCCGCTCCGCTATTTTTTCATTTTTTCTATCGTAATGATGGCGAAGTTTATCGTATACTTTGTCAGTTAATGTGTTCTTATCCAGTTCTTTGTATTCTTCTTCTGAAACTGGAGCTTCAATACCAAGCACTCTTAATAATTCCAATTCAAAATCCTGGAAATCACTTCCTCCTCCGTATGAATACACTATGGAATCCGCAACGTCATAAAACATATTGTCGGTGTCTAAATCCAAACGATCACCGAATAGAGCGTTTTTACGTTTCTTGTAAATTGCTTTTCGTTGAGCGTTCATTACATCATCGTATTCCAACAATCTTTTTCGAATCCCAAAATTGTTTTCTTCTACTTTTTTCTGAGCTCTTTCGATCGATTTGGAAACCATGCTGTGTGTAATTACCTCACCTTCTTTCAAACCAACTCTATCCATTAATTTCGCAATACGCTCCGAACCAAATTTACGCATCAAATCATCCTCCAAACTAACGAAAAATATAGAAGACCCAGGATCTCCTTGACGTCCTGAACGACCACGAAGCTGTCTATCAACTCGACGAGAATCATGACGTTCCGTACCAATAATTGCAAGACCACCAGCTTCTTTAACTCCTTCACCTAATTTAATATCGGTTCCACGTCCAGCCATGTTCGTTGCAATCGTTACGGCACCAGGTTTACCAGCTGAAGCGACTATTTCGGCCTCCATCTTGTGTTGTTTGGCATTCAAAACATTATGGTTAATCCCTTGGATTTTAAGCATGCGACTCAATAACTCGGAAATTTCAACCGTCGTTGTACCGACCAATACAGGTCTTCCTTCTTCGACTAACTTTTTAACTTCGATAATTACCGCATTGTATTTCTCTCTTGCTGACTTGAAAACTAGGTCGTTTTGATCTTTTCTAGCAATGGGTCTATTGGTGGGGATAACAACTACATCCAATTTGTAGATATCCCAAAATTCTTTCGCTTCCGTCTCCGCTGTACCCGTCATACCCGACAATTTGTGATACATACGGAAATAATTTTGTAGTGTGATAGTTGCGTAGGTTTGGGTAGCTGCCTCTACAGTAACATTTTCTTTGGCTTCAATCGCTTGGTGTAAGCCGTCCGAATATCGTCGGCCTTCCATAATACGACCAGTTGATTCGTCAACAATCTTAATTTTACCCTCTAGAATAACATATTCAACCTCTTTTTCGAATAAAGTATATGCTTTTAACAATTGATTGATGGAATGGATTCTTTCGGATTTAATTGAGTAATCACGAATTAATCTCTCTTTTTCTTCCAGCATAGCTTCATTCTCTAGGCCTTTCTTTTGAAGTTTCGCTATTTCACCTCCAATGTCTGGCATTACAAAGAAATCCCTGTCATCCGTTCCGGAAATCAAATCAATACCTTTATCTGTAAGCTCAATTGTATTATTCTTTTCATCGATAACAAAGAATAATTCTCTGTCAATTTTTTTCATTTGCTTGCCTTGCTCTTGCATGTAGAAATTCTCTGTTTTCTGCAAGTGAGCTTTAATACCTGGCTCAGACAAATATTTAATTAAAGCCTTATTTTTTGGTAAACCTCTGAATGCTCTTAAAAGCGCAATACCACCATCCTCAAGCAATTGCTTCATTTGTTTTTTATCTTCAACGGGTTCATTGATGACAGTCAACATTTTTTTAGCGTCTGCTAAACATTGATTTACAAAGTTCCTTTGTGCGGCAACAATTGTTTCAATTCTTGGTTTCAACTGGTGAAACTCGTGTTCGTCACCTTTTGGAGTCGGTCCGGAAATGATTAATGGGGTTCTTGCGTCATCGATCAATACGGAGTCAACTTCATCGACAATTGCATAGTGGTGTTTTCTCTGAACCAAATCCTCTACACTTCCTGCCATATTGTCACGCAAGTAGTCAAAACCAAATTCATTGTTGGTTCCAAACGTAATGTCTGCTAAATACGCTTGACGGCGTGAATCAGAATTAGGTTGATGTTTATCGATACAATCCACAGATAGCCCGTGGAATTGATACAAAGGTCCCATCCACTCACTATCCCTTTTGGCCAAATAATCATTCACTGTAACTAAGTGCACACCTTTACCAGCAAGCGCATTTAAATACACAGGTAGGGTAGCAACTAACGTTTTCCCTTCACCTGTCTGCATCTCAGCAATTTTACCATCGTTAAGAACTGCACCACCCATTAATTGCACATCGTAATGCACCATATTCCAAGACACTTCCGTTCCAGCTGCGGTCCATTTGTTGTGCCAGATTGCTTTTTCTCCATCTATGGTTATACCATCTTTTTTAGTAGCTAAATCTTTATCAAATTCAGTTGCAGTGACAGTTAGTTGTCCATTTTCCGCCCATCGTTTTGAAGTTTCTTTAACAATAGCGAAAGCTTGAGGTAGAATTTCTCGTAAAATATCTTCTATTTTATCGTCGATTTTTTTTGTATATGAATCGATTTGCTCATACATGGCTTCTTTTTGGTGGACCGGTATAGATAAATCGTTGGCTTTTTCATTCAGTGCTTTTAGCTCCTCTTCAAGGCTAGCGATACCTTCTTTGATTTTATTTCTAAACTCATTTGTTTTTGATCTAAGACCGTCATCACTTAACTTACTAAACTCATTTTCAAATGTTTTAGTAGCATCAATTTGTGGTTGATAGTTCTTTTGGTCTTTAAGGGATTTGTCGCCAAATAGTTTTTTAAGTAAATCAGAAATCATGTAATCAAAATTATGAGGAGTCAAAAATAATCTAAAATTCCTTTTGACCCGAGTTAGTTGTGCTTAAAATCGTTAATATTTAGTCATAAATCATTCCAATAATCATTTGCTGACAAACTGTCCTTTTAATATTAACATAGGGTGTCAATAATATTTTGAAATTCTGCGAAAGGCATAGGACTATTCCAATTATCTTTGCACTATGCAAGAAATGATTTTGATTTTAGATTTCGGATCACAGTACACTCAACTAATAGCTAGACGTGTCCGAGAATTAAACGTATACTGTGAAATACACCCCTGGAACAAGTGTCCCGAACTTACTTCCAATATTAAGGGAGTCATCCTTTCAGGAAGTCCATTTTCAACTAGGGATGAAAATTCACCAAAACCAGATTTATCAAAAATCAAAGGTAAATTGCCTCTTTTGGGTGTTTGTTTCGGTGCTCAATATTTAGCCCAAAATTTCGGAGGAGAAGTTTTGCCTTCAAAAATAAGAGAATACGGTAGAGCCAATCTTTCCTTTGTATCATCTGAACATGAATTGACGAAAGGCATGACTAACGGTAGTCAAGTATGGATGTCGCATGGTGATACAATAAAAAAAGTTCCAGTTGATTTTGAAGTTATCGCAAGTACTGGTGATGTAGAATACGCTGGTTTCCACATAAAAAGTGAGATGACTTATGGAATTCAATTTCATCCGGAGGTTTATCATTCTACTGAAGGTCAAATTCTGTTGAGAAACTTTATTGTAGGTATCTGCAAAACAGAGCAATCATGGACACCTGCATCTTTTGTAGAAGAAAGCGTAGAGAATTTAAAAGAAAAAATAGGATCTGATAAAGTTATACTTGGCTTATCAGGTGGTGTTGATTCTTCTGTAGCCGCTGTATTACTTCACAAAGCAATTGGAAAAAACTTGCATTGTATATTTGTCAATAATGGCTTGCTTCGCAAAAACGAATACGATAGTGTTCTAGACTCATACAAAGGAATGGGACTTAATGTAAAAGGCGTTGATGCAAGTGATAAATTTTACGCAGCCTTGAAAGGATTGACTGATCCTGAACTAAAAAGAAAGGCAATTGGACGTGTCTTCGTTGAAGTTTTTGATGAAGAGTCGAAGCTTGTCGAAAATGCAAAGTGGCTGGGTCAAGGAACAATATATCCAGATGTTATTGAGTCTGTTTCAGGCACTGGAGGACCATCCGCAACCATAAAATCCCACCACAACGTAGGTGGTTTGCCAGATTACATGAAATTATCTGTTGTCGAACCTTTAAGATTATTGTTCAAAGACGAGGTACGCAGAATAGGTAAAACCCTAGAAATAGACCCTAAAATACTTGGACGCCACCCTTTTCCTGGGCCAGGTTTAGGAATACGAATATTGGGCGATGTGACTCGTGAAAAAGTTGAAATATTGCAGGAAGTCGATTATATTTTCATTCAAGGATTAAAAGACGATGGACTATACGATGATGTTTGGCAAGCGGGCGCAATTTTTCTCCCCATTCAATCAGTAGGAGTAATGGGTGATGAGAGAACCTATGAGAATGCCGTGGCGCTTAGAGCAGTTAGTTCCACTGATGGAATGACAGCTGATTGGTGTCATTTGCCCTATGAGTTTTTAGCGAAGATTTCAAACAAAATAATTAATCAAGTTAAAGGTATCAATAGAGTTACATACGACATAAGTTCAAAGCCTCCTGCAACTATAGAGTGGGAATGATTTTGGCATGCCTCTTGCTTTGTTGAATAAAAAAAGAAAATTAATGAAAGTTATTATACTTATTTCCTTCTTGTTTCAAAGTCTACTTATTTGGGCGCAA
>JAHEMP010000323.1 GCA_024643585.1 Crocinitomicaceae bacterium
CGGCAGGTGCATTTGATTGCGAAATATCTCTTAAACTTTTCGCTTTGGTAAAATCCTCTTGATTCTTCAGGGCGTCTGCCAACTCTGCGTCAGAAAAAGAAAACATTTTCTTCAAAGAAAGAGAGGTAACCATATTTGATAATTGTGACGCTTCCGAAAGTGGTAAATCCAATACGCGCGATGTGTCACGCAAGGAGGATTTTGCAGCCATAGTTCCGTAGGTGATAATTTGAGCCACCTGATTGCTCCCGTATTTATTGATTACATAATCGATAACCTTTCCTCGTCCTTCGTCATCAAAATCAATATCGATATCGGGCATTGAAACTCGATCAGGATTTAAGAAGCGCTCAAATAGTAAATCATATTTTATAGGGTCAATGTTGGTTATCCCATTGCAATATGCGACGACCGAACCAGCAGCAGAACCACGACCTGGTCCTACCCAAACGCCCATTTTTCTGGCTGCGTGACAAAAATCTTGAACAATTAAGAAATAGCCTGGATATCCTGTTTTTTCGACAGTTGCCAATTCGAAATCAATTCTTTCTCGAATTTCATCTGTTAGCTCTTCATATCTTTCTGCTGCACCAACATAGGTTAAATGCCTTAAATAGTTGTTTTCTCCTCTTTTTCCTCCATCAATACTATCTTGTGGGTCGGTAAATTCTTCAGGAATATCAAAAGCAGGCAAAAGAACATCTCGTGCCAATTGATATGGCTCAATTTTATCCAATATCTCTTCAATGGTAAAAATTGCTTGAGGCAAATCCAAAAACAATTCCTTCATTCCTTCAGCTGACTTGAAATAATATTCTTGATTCGGTAAACCATATCGGAACCCTCTACCTCTGCCTATTGGAGTTGAAACCAATTCATTGTCTTTTAGACAAAGCAAAATATCATGTGATTCAGCATCACTTTTATTCAAATAATAGGTGTTGTTTGTTGCGACTAGCTTAACGCCATGCTTTTCAGAAAAGCGAATCAAAACCTCATTAACACGCTCTTCATCTTCTTGACCATGACGCATAATTTCAAGATACAAATCCTCCTGAAACAACGCTTTCCACCAAAGTAAAGCTTCTTCCGCCTGATTTTCACCTAAATTTAAAATCATATTGGGAACTTCGCCGTACAGATTTCCTGTCAAACAAATGAGATCTTCTTTGTATTTCTCAATAAGTTTTTTGTCAATTCTTGGCACGTAATAAAATCCTTGTGTGAAGGCGAATGATGATAATTTTATCAGATTTTGATATCCATTTTTATTCTTGGCGATTAAAACAATTGCTGAACCATTGTCCTTATTTTTCTTGTCCTCATGATCAGCGCAGACGTTAAACTCACAACCTATAATAGGTAGAATCTCTTCTCCTTCAAATGTTTCGCCTTCCTGTTCGGCTTTTAATTTTGCGGCTCGAATGGTTTTGTTGTGCAATCCTGCTGCTTTTTCAAAATGAAAAGCAGCCATCATATTGCCTGTATCTGTTAAGGCAACCGCCCTCATTTTTTGATCCGTTGCTTTTTTTATCAAATCACGGACACCAGTTGTAGATTGAAGTATGGAAAATTGGGTGTGGTTGTGCAGATGAACAAATGGAGCTGTTGCCAGTTTTTCTCTAGCTTCATTTTTATCTGTAGAAGACAAGGAAGGCTCATCCTCAATTGTTTTTAATGCCTCACTCGCTTCTTTTAAGTTGATGTGTTTCAATCCATATGGGTTGATAACATCTGGATTCGTTCTTTTAAAATCTGTAAAATAAGGTGCTTCGACCTCTAATTCTTCCGTTGTAAAAACCTCTCGACGTATCAATTCGAAGAAACAACGTGTGGTTGCCTCAACATCCGCTGTTGCGTTATGCGCTTCGTTGAAAGGGATTTCGAATAGAAACTTATGCAACTCCGTCAGAGTTGGCAACTTCCATTTTCCACCTCTACCTCCGGGAATCTTGCACAATTCAGCGGTCACCTCTGTACAGGTGTCCAAAACTTTCATTTCAAGCATTCTGGAGTTAAATCCTTTACGAATCATCTCCGCTCCCATAATGTTGAGGTCAAACTTAAGGTTTTGCCCAACAACAAATTTAGCCTTGTTTAGTGCCTTTTCAAATTCAATTAATACTTCGTTAAGGGACGCTCCATTCTTTTCTGCTAATGCCGTCGAAATACCATGAATTCTTTCTGCATCGTATGGTATATCGTATCCTTCAGGCTTTATAAGGTAGTCATTGTGTTCAAGTAAATTTCCAAATTCATCGTGCAACTGCCATGCTATTTGAACGGCTCTTGGCCAATTATCAACATCAGAAATTGGTGCATTCCAATCACGTGGTAAACCCGTAGTTTCTGTGTCAAAAATAATGTACATGTTGATTGTTTTATTTGGACTTTAAAGATACACTATTCGTAAAAGAATCAAATCTCTATTTAAACACAAAACGATGGATTTTTCAACAAAAAAGGCACTAAAATTAATTTTGTAAGAATTTGAAAATTTAATTGACAAAAAAATCCCGCCAAGAAATAAATTCAGGGCGGGACTAATGCTATAATATGATCGCGAAAATAGCCTCTTTTAGTTTGCTGGTGCGCCAGAAGTATTAACTGGAGATCCAGTTTCTGGAGCTGGCAAAACTGTTCCTTTG
>JAHEMP010000324.1 GCA_024643585.1 Crocinitomicaceae bacterium
CGTCAAAATCATCTGCTTTCTCGAAACGCAAGTTCCAGTCAAAAAAGTTCATCCCTTTTTCTGTTTCCAGTTTGTCCGCCTTTTCCTTTGCTTTTGAGTCGAACGTGCGAATCACTTTTCCTTTGCTGTCCAGAAAACGAAGTTGAACAGAATCACTTTTGTTTGGCATCTGGAAATACACTCGAACGCCTGCAGGATGATTTGTACCTGCTTGTTTTGATTCGCTTCCTTTTCCACCGCCAAAACCAACAGTAGGAGAAATACTATACAAGCGAAGTTCTTCTACTTTTGTAGGCTTGGATAATTCGTCCCAAATAATATTCAGATCGTCCAATATCCAGAAGCTTCTTCCTTGCGTGGCAACAATTAAATCATTGTCTTTTAAAGCAATATCTGTTACAGGTACTTTGGGCAAATTAAGCTGAAAAGGCTTCCACAAGTTCCCTTTGTCGGAACTTATATACAAACCGTATTCCGTGCCGCAATAAAGCAATCCTTCGGTGTTTTTGTCCGCTCGAATTACACGCGTAAAGTGTTGTTCTGGAATTCCGTTCGTTATTAATTTCCACGTTTTACCATAGTCGGCTGTGTAGTACAAGTAAGGAGTGTAATCGCCTGATTTATAGCGCGTGACTGCCATATAAAGCCCTCCTTTTTGGAACGGGTCAACTTCTAGGCTGTTTATCAATGCCCATTCAGGCATTTTTTTGGGTGTCACATTGCTCCAGTTTTTGCCTCCATCTTTGGAAACGTGAATCAATCCATCATCCGAGCCGCACCACAACAAATCCTTCTCGTACGGAGATTCTGTTGCTGCGAAAATGGTCGAATAGTATTCAACGCCCGTATTGTCCTTGGTAATGGGGCCACCTGAAGAAATAAGTTTTACAGAATCATTTCGACTCAAATCTGGAGAAATAATTTCCCATTTTTCACCTCCGTTGTAGGAAACGTGCAAGAATTGCGAACAGGCGTATAATTTATTTGTGTCGTGCGGTGAAAAGAAAACCGGAAAATTCCATTGGAAACGATATCTCATTCCTTCGGCACCATATCCAATTGGATTGTCTGGCCACACATTGACCGCTCGTTCCATTTTTGAGCGATGGTTGTATCGGCTGAGATATCCACCGTAACTTCCGCCAAAAACAATATCATCGTTTTTTGGATCAGGCGCAAGGAACGCACTTTCTCCTCCAGCCGTCGATTCCCAATTGCTTTCTGAAATATAACTTGATTCTGACCTGGAATCGATTCGAATAGCCGAATTATCTTGTTGTGCCCCATAAATTCTGTAGGGAAAATGATCGTCGGTAATCACGCGATAAAACTGCGCTGTCGGTTGGTTCATGTAGGTAGACCAACTGTTTCCACCGTCATAACTGACTTGTCCGCCTCCGTCGTCGGCTATTATCATTCGGTTCGGATCCTCGGGTGCAATCCACAAATCGTGGTGATCGCCATGGGGTGCATAACGAGATTCGAATGTTTTTCCGCCATCTTTTGAGATGTGATACGACACATTCATAACATAGACCTTATTGGCATCCGTTGGGTCGGCATAAATGCGAGAGTAATACCAAGCTCTTTGTCTCAAACTTCGGTCACTGTTCGTGTTTTCCCACGTTTCTCCACCATCGTCTGATCGAAAAATTCCACCTGCATCGTTTTCAATTATCGCCCAAATTCGATTGGGATTCGCTGGTGAAACCGTTACACCAATAATCCCCATTATTCCTTTTGGCATTCCTTTGTTTTTCATAAGTGAACGCCAGGTTTTTCCACCATCGTTGGATTTCCAAAGTTCCGATCCATCTCCGCCAGAGGAAAAGTCATAGGGCGTTCTGCGCACATTCCAGGTACTTGCATACATAACTTCTGGATTGACGGGGTCAAGAATAAGATCAATTGCACCACTTCTTGCATTAGCGAATAGGACGCGTTGCCACGTTTTCCCGCCGTCGATAGTTTTGTAAACACCTCTTTCTTCAGAATCTGTAAAGAGATCTCCTAAAACAGCAGCGTAGACAATATCTGGGTTTTTTGGGTGGATGCGAATACGTGGAATGTGTCTTGAATTTTTCAGTCCAATCGAACTCCAACTTCTTCCACCGTCCACTGATTTGTACATTCCCGTTCCCGGCGAAACGTTTCCACGCACTGTGGCTTCTCCGCCACCAACGTAAATAATACTATTGTCCGATGGAGACACGGCAACCGCGCCAATGGAACCTCCGAAATAACCATCCGAGATGTTCTCCCAGGTGTTGCCTCCATTTGCTGTTTTCCAAACTCCTCCTCCTGTTGTTCCCATGTAAAACAACATAGGTTTGCCTTCAACTCCCGTTACGGCAGCCGATCGACCGCCCCGGAAAGGACCAATGCATCGATAATCCAGCTTGGTGTTTATGTTTGGAAAAGCATCCTTTTTTCTGTCGATTTGCCCTTGGGCATTGGAAAGAATGAAGAGAAATACGAAAAGTGAAAGGGAACGTAAAATCATACTATCAAAAATTATAGGTTTGAAAATAGCAATTATTCGCTTAAAAACGTGGCAATGCTGAACCTGTTATTGTATCAACTCTTTTGAATTTTGATTCATGTGTTTGTAAAAACCTATCAATACCATGAAGCAAACAA
>JAHEMP010000325.1 GCA_024643585.1 Crocinitomicaceae bacterium
ACCAAAGGCCAATTCAAATGCCTTTGCGGGATTGGTTTCATTAAAAATAGAGAAGGGCAGGAGTGTTGATTTTTCACTAAACCAGGACAAACTGTATTCGTCCCAATCCATGCTTCTAAAGTCAGTTTTACCTAGAAATACGTCTAGCTGATCTTTGTATCCGAAATCAGTTTTGTCTTTAAATTCAAATTGAAATTGTTGTTCTACCGTTATGCCATCTAGTCGAGTAAAGCGAACAGAGTTGCGGTCGATATCAACAATTAGTTGTTTTTTAGACATGTGTTTATTGCTCCCAAGAACCAGATGTATCGTTAGTTGTTAATTTACCAAAGTACATTTGTTCCGGTTTTGTTCCTTGAATACGGGCGATTGGCAAAGTTCCAGATACATATATCGCAGGGAATAAATCTTCACCCATAGCGACAGCATCAACAACTTCCATTTTCCATTTTTTACCATTTGCCATCGGAATGAACGGTAATTTTTTAGCATTGAATGGGCCAAAACCAGCTTTTTCTCTTGCTGTGATCGCCGATTTATTCTTAAATTTTGAATCCATGAAGCTAACCATAACCGTATCTCTTTTGAATTCCTTCAAATCTTCAGCAGGATTTGCGCTTCTCGATAATTTCAATGCCTCTAATTCAGTCATGTTAACATCAATAGCACGATTATCTCCGTACAAAACGCCACGTTCTGCTTCTGTAATTTTACGACTCGGCACAACACCTTCCGCTTGAACAAAAGGAATTTTACCATTTTCAATAAAATCGATTAATTCTTCCCAATTTTTAGCATAAACACCATTTTTTTCTGCGTAGGCTTTTTGTGCAGAGCGAATGTCGCGCAAATTAGTTTGGGCTTCCTTAACACAAGCATCGTATTTTTTTTGATGTGCCACTTCACTTGAAACAGAAGTGTATGAAAGGATAATTGTAACTAAAGCGAATAGTCCAGCACCAATACCCAAGATAGATAACAATTTTGCAGTTATCTTACCAGAGCTATACAATAAACTCAAAACACCTGCCGCAAACATCATAACAGTTGCTACAATATACGTCATGTCTTGCTTGCTTTGAAGACCTAAAATTAGCATAGCTAAAGCAAGTACTAAGAATAAAGCGGGAACAGAATATTTTTTTAAGATAAGGGAAAGATCATTCGTCATTTTGCTCTTGTTTTAATTTCTAGACAAAACTACAATTTTTTAAATTCTACGGAAGAGCATTGAATAGTTTTTTTAAACCTTTTGCTCAATAGTTATACAGTTCATTTTTCAATTACCTTTGAAATACAATATTTAAATTTTGGACAAAGACACTTTTCAGGCAATATTTCAGGAACATTTTGGCCAGAAGCCTACTGCTGATCAGACTATTCTGATGGAAAAGTTGACTTTATTTATGTTTGAAGCTATCACCCACCCATTGTTTATTTTGAAAGGATATGCTGGGACGGGAAAAACTACCATACTTGGAGCTTTTGTAAAATCTTTGCGTGATTCAAAGGCTAAAGTTAAATTATTGGCTCCAACAGGTAGGGCCGCCAAGGTCTTAGCTGGAAAATCCAACCAATTGGCCTTTACAATACATAAAGCCATTTACAGGAGGGCGATTTCTGCCGATGGAGCTCATCGCATTTCCGTTATGCCTAACTTGTACAAAAACACTTTGTTTATTGTCGATGAAGCATCTATGATCGGGGATTATACCCTACAGAACGATGGAAACATAAATGGCCAAAATTTACTGGAAGATTTAATGGAATATGTCTATTCTGGTGAAGGTTGCAAATTGATTTTACTGGGAGATGATGGACAATTACCACCAGTTGGCGCAGATTTTTCCCCAGCCTTGAATACCGAATATTTGCGACAGCATTTTCCGAAATGTAACATTACTGAAGTCCAGCTTTCGCAAGTGGTTCGTCAAGATGAAGATTCAAGTGTCTTATCTAACGCTACCGCTTTGCGTTCTGCAGAGGAGCACGAGTTTCCCCAATTTCATTTGGTGAAAAAAGGTGACCTTATTCGTTTGCCAGGTGACGAAATTCAAGAAAGAATAGAAGATTCTTTTCACCAAGTTGGAATGGAGGAGACCATATTGATAACGCGTTCAAATAAGAGAGCGAATGCCTATAACCAGCTTATTCGTTCGGCTATTTTTGATTACGAAGAGGAGTTGTGCTCTGGCGATTTACTAATGGCGGTAAAAAACAATTATTTCTGGCTTTCAGATGACTCAACCATAGGATTCATTGCCAATGGAGAAATGGCAAAGGTAAAACGCGTTATTCGAAGGGAGGAATTGTACGGCTTTCGATTTGCTGAGTGCACCGTGCAGTTCATTGATTATCCGCAAGAGGTGGAGAGAGATATTTTGGTCCTTTTGGATACGCTCGACGTGGAAGGACCAAATTTACCAAGAGAGGATATGAAAAAACTTTTCTATGCTGTGGAGCAAGATTATTTGGACGAACACAACAAAAGAAAGCGCTACGAAAAAATATTGAAAAACCCTCACTTTAATGCGCTTCAAGTGAAATACGCATATGCGGTTACATGCCATAAATCACAAGGTGGACAATGGACAAATGTGTTTTTGGATCAAGGTTATTTAACCGAAGAAA
>JAHEMP010000326.1 GCA_024643585.1 Crocinitomicaceae bacterium
CAAGTTAAAGAAGCAGATAAGGTATCGCGCAGTCTTTGGATTGTGCAATAGGATATGAATAATATAATAAAACCGTCAGCAGATAAGTTGACGGTTTTTTTGTTTAAATAAATTCAAATTCAACCCGTCTGTTGCGTTGCTTACCTTCTTCCGTTTCATTGCTGTCAACAGGTTTTTTCTCCCCGTTGAACTGAATTTCAATGCGGTCTCTTTTTAAACCCTGCTCAACAAAAAATAGGATAATTGCTTCTGCTCGTCTCTTTGACAAATCATCATTGTATGCATCAGATCCATCAGCGTCAGTATTTCCAATTACCTTTATTCTTAAATCAGAATGACCTTCAACAACTTTAACGATACTATTTAAAAATGGAATATCATTTGTTCGGATAACTGCTTTATCATAATCAAAATAGATGGGTTGAAATTTGAAATTCATTCGCTGAATTTCACGAATTCCAGGCGAGGGTCGACCCTCCGCTAAATCACGAACTAAAATATCACGAGCGTTTTGAGAAACAAATGAATTCGCTTCATCTGAGAATTTTGCTTTGGATCGAAATAAAACTATTTTTCCTACCACATTTCTGCAATCTGAACTAGTGTAAGTTCCTTCTAAATAACCAGTTGTGGAATTGAAAGTTAAATTAGCATTCAATTTACACCAAGTTATTTTCGTATTACCCACCTTTTTCTGATAAACAACGTGCTTCCATTCAAAGTTGTTCTTTTTAATTGTTCCATACAGCTTTCCTATGCTATAAAAATCGGTATCGTATATTTCCTCCCGCGATAAACCGGATGTTCTTCCGCCTGATGTTTCAATTGATAGAAAGAAAGGATTGGATTGGGCATTGGTTTTGCCATTCTGTACAATGAAACCTTGCCAAACGCCATCCATCTCATTTTGGGCATAAAATGAGGTAGAAATTAGAAGTAAGGCAAACAAAATGGACTGTTTCATATCTATTTATTCGTTGAAATGCAAAAAATGTTCCGTTTTGCATTAAAATAGCTTCATTCTTGATTAATTTGATTTTAAGTAAGTGCTCACAAACTTGTGAGTTTTTGTTAATTTAATTGTATGAATTATCACATTTTAGTGAGGTTTGGATACTTTTCCTATTTTTAGCACATGAAAATTAGCTTACTTTTTGTCGTATCGATTCTAACGAGCATTTCTTTCGCTCAAAAACCAAAACAACTAAGTTCTTCCGAAATTTTTGCTGGAATTCAGAAGTTGAAAGTCCAAGGAAGGGTACTTTATCTCGCCGCTCATCCAGACGATGAGAATACACGATTTATTGCCTACTGTGCAAATGATAAAAAATTAGCAACCGCCTATATGTCTTTGACGAGAGGAGATGGTGGACAAAATTTAATCGGTCCGGAATTACGCGAAGAATTGGGCTTAATCAGAACACAAGAATTATTAATGGCAAGAAAAGTGGACGGTGGACAGCAGTTTTTCTCTAGAGCAAACGATTTTGGCTATTCTAAAAGTCCAGAGGAAACTTTTGCAATTTGGAATAAGGAATTGGTTCTTGGCGATTTGGTCCTTGTAATTCGAGCATTTCAACCTGATGTTATCGTTTGTCGTTTCCCTGCGGATGGTCGCGGTGGACATGGACACCACACAGCTAGTGCTTTATTGGGTGAAGAAGCGTTCAAATTGGCAGCAGATCGAAATGCTTATCCTGAACAGTACGCATATGGAGTAAATCCTTGGCAAGCAACCAGAATAGTTACCAACACAGGGAGATGGTGGAACGATAAAATCTCGGAAAACGATCCACATGTAGTTGCGGAAAACATAGGTGAATACGAAGCTTTATTGGGTACTTCTTGCAACGAAATTGCGGCTTTAAGTAGAAGTCAGCACAAAAGTCAAGGATTTGGTTCAACAGGAGTTCGGGGCGACCAATTGGAATACTTCGAACATGTGGACGGAAAGGAAGCCGATAAATCGTTGTTTGACGGAATCGACATGACGTGGAACAGAATTAATGGTGGAAGTAAAATCAGTGCTAGAATCGACCGAATTTTAAAAACGTATGATATCAATCATCCTGAAAATTCAATTGCTGCTTTACTTGAATTAAGAAAAGTAATGGAGGGTTTGATTTCCGAAGCAAGAGTTTATACTAAAATTCAAGAAGTGAATCAATTGATAGTGCAATGCGCTGGTTTGTATGCGGAAGCAAAAGCAAGTTCCTCCATCGCTAGCCCTGGGGATTCTTTGACATTGGATATAGAGATAATTTCGCGACAATCCAGCGATTTTAAATTGATCAAAGTCGAATCGAGTGACTTCGATTTTAAATGGCAGCCTTTCGCAATACTCAACAAAAATGTTGTTTTAGAGAAGAAAGAAAAAATTAAACTGAACAATTCCGCCTCGACTACCCAACAGTATTGGTTGAAAGAAAAAGGTACGCTTGGAACGTATAAATTGGAAAAACAAGAATTGGTTTTGCAGCCAGATAATGGAGCGAATAGTAGAATAAATCTAGTTTTTGAGATTTTTGAGCAAAAAGTTCCAATGACAATTCCAATTGTTTACAAAGAAAATGATCCGGTAAAAGGGGAGTTGTACAAACCTTTTAATGTGGTTCCGCCAATTTCCATTC
>JAHEMP010000327.1 GCA_024643585.1 Crocinitomicaceae bacterium
TAAACCTATCTTTGCAATCTTAAATTAAAGGAGTGAAAACCGTATACATTACCAGAAGAGAAACGTTCAACGCCGCACACAAATTGTGGAATGACAACTGGAGTCAAGAAAAAAACGAAGAAGTTTTCGGGCGTTGCAGCAATGCCAATTGGCATGGGCATAATTTTACATTGTTTGTTACTGTAAAAGGGACACCACATCCAGACACTGGTTTTGTCATCAATTTGAAAGACCTAAGTGTAATTATTCAGAAAGAGGTCACCGAAAAATTGGATCATAAAAATCTAAATTTAGACGTTCCTTTCCTTAAAGGTGTTTTGGCTTCTACTGAAAACGTGATCACGGCAATTTGGGACAGGTTAATCGAGCCAGTAAGAAGTCATGGAGGTGAATTGGTGAAATTAAAATTAGTGGAAACCGAAAACAACTATGTTGAATATTTCGGCGAAAATGAACCTTTTTAAACGAACAGCGTTTAATTAGGCATATAGATAAAGAGTGGAGAAAAAAATCATATACGACGATCAAGTAACAGAAAAGTTAGCTGGACATTACGGGGAAATATTATCTCAATTGGGAGAAGACCCTCGAAGAGAAGGCTTAGAGAAGACGCCTGAACGTGTAGCAAAATCCTTACAATATTTAACACAAGGATACGATCAAGATCCAGAAGCGATATTGAAGTCCGCCTTGTTCAATGAGGAATATTCGGAAATGGTTATTGTAAAAGACATCGAAGTGTATTCGATGTGTGAACACCACATGTTACCGTTTTTTGGAAAAGCCCATGTTGCCTACATTCCGAATGGAAAAATTGTTGGTTTGAGCAAAATTCCTCGTGTTGTCGATGCTTTTTCTCGCCGACTTCAAGTTCAAGAACGGTTGACCTTAGAAATTCGAGATGCAATTCAGCGTGTTTTGGAACCGAAAGGGGTAGCCGTAGTTATTGAATGCGCTCACATGTGTATGCAAATGCGTGGGGTTCAAAAACAGAATTCAACGACCACTTCGAGTGCTTTTACCGGTATTTTCATGAAAAATGAAACCACCCGTAAAGAATTCATCAATTTGATTCAAGCAAAATTGCATTAGAAGAGATCAATTTTTTTTTCAGAAAGGGGGCTCACTTCAAGTTATATTTTAACTTAGGAGCATAAAACCTAACAATTGCGAATATTTCTATTTCTTTGCCTTGCCACATCTCTCTTTTCATCAGCAAAAGACATCCATACATTTCAATTTATATCGGAAAAACATTCCTATAAAGTTGCTGATATTGATAACTATACGAGTTCACATGAAGTTGAGGGCGTCAATCTTCAAAATCATGAAAACTTAATTTCCTTTTCTATTCGTGATAATAGTGAAATATCAACGTTGAATTTGTATTCTTTGGAAAATGGCAAAAAGAAGAAAATCAAAGTAGACAAAACCTTAATTTCCTCAACATTAAGTTATGGTAGTTTTTTTAATGGACAAAAAACATACTTTTTGCCGATAGAATCATTTACTCATTTTCTACTAGAATATACTGTAAACGAGAAGAATACAATATTTATTACAGCAATTGATTCCGTTGGATTCTATGATTCTGAAAAGATTGAGTATAACTTTCATTTACCTGTTGGACTCAAATTATCTGTTCAACACAAGGAACTCCCAATTCAACAAGATTTCAATTTCACCAAAGTTGATTTTGATTCTACGAATTCAATTTTTTACTTACTTGTTTTACCCATTGGAGAAAATGAAGCTGATTTCTTTTCTAATTGGATGAACAATAGAATTCAGAAAATTAATGACCTGAAACCAGAAAATATTCCCGCTCATTTAACAGAGTTAAACAAAAAAGGCGCAAATCTTGAGTTGGCACAAGCATGTTTCAATTTTATTCAAAAAAATATCAGGTATTTGGATATAGAAAATGGAGTAAACGCAATTGTTCCTAGACCGTGTAACTTTGTTCTTGAAAACAAATATGGCGATTGCAAGGATATGGCCAATGCGTTGGTTTCATTATTAAATCATTTCGGTTTTGAAGCCTACAATTGTATTTCAAGAACGAATCAAAAAGAGGGTGTTTTTGATTTTCCTACGGTTTCAAAAGCCAATCACATGGTAGCGGGATTAAAATATGAAGGCGAATGGATATTTCTTGATGCAACCGAAGAAAATTGCCGTTTTGGAGATCCTAGTATTCAAATTTTAGGCACAGAAACTTTTGCAATCGGCCATTCTGAAAATTATTTTTTGAATGTTCCAAGCGCACCGAAGGGAAAGGCCCATGTTGATGTGAAATATGCTCTGGACATTGAAAATCAAACTATAGCTGTAGATTTTTCATTTTATGGAAAAACCAACACTTTACTATATGATCAAAGAAATGATCCTGAAGTTTTTGAAAGAATTACGGATAGAATGTTTGCTTATAAATTACCTATGACCTCGCATAATATTTCGGATACCATTTCTGAATTACATTTTGAAGGAACGTTGCCAAAAGCGTATTTCACTCAATTGTCAACCAAACAAATCATTCAAACTAATTTTCTGGCGAATATGGAAGGTTTGATATTGTATTCGAGTTATTCATATTATCCTTTGTATCCTTTTACGAT
>JAHEMP010000328.1 GCA_024643585.1 Crocinitomicaceae bacterium
TTTGGCGAAAGATTTCCCTGAAAGTTTCGACCCAAGTGTGCCTGAAGATTTGGTTTATTCAGGAAGCAAAGAATTGACAGATTCAATAGAAGGAAGTCCTATCAATGCTGGGAAATTGGTTTTATCGCCAACGAGAACCTATGCACCTGTTATCAAAAAAATATTAGATGCTCATCGTTCAGAAATCCATGGAATGGTTCACTGTTCTGGTGGTGCACAAACAAAAGTTTTGCATTTCGTGAAGGATGTTCACGTCATCAAAGACAATCTTTTCCCAATTCCACCACTTTTCAAATTGATACAAGAAGAGTCTAAAACAGACTGGAAAGAAATGTACAAAGTCTTCAATATGGGACACCGAATGGAAGTTTATGTTCCCAAAGAAATTGCACAATCTATCATAGACATTTCAAAATCCTTCAACATCGACGCACAAATTGTCGGTCGAGTGGAGAAACACGAGGGCAACAAATTAACGATTACGTCTCCATACGGGGAATTTACTTATTAGACAAAAAAAGACACTAGACGCCAGACACAAGACAGTCAGACTTTTTGTCTAATGTCTAATGTCTCATGTCTAACATCTAGACAAGAATGAACGATTTACTCCAAAAATTAGAAGCGATACATTACCGATTTATTGAAGTTGGCAAACTGATTGTCGATCCAGATATTATTTCGGACATGACGCGCTACGTCAAGTTAAGTCAAGAATACAAAGAGCTTGACGACATGGACAAAGTCTACAAAAAATACAAAGATATAATCGAAAACCTTGAATCGGCGAAGGCACTTTTAGCGGAAGAAAAAGACCCCGAAATGCGCGAAATGGCGAAAGAGGAAATTGATGAATTGGAAGCTATTCGACCAGAAATGGAAGAAGAAATAAAATTCATGTTGATCCCGAAAGACCCTGAAGACGACAAAAACGCCATCTTGGAATTACGTGCCGGAACCGGTGGTGATGAAGCCTGTATTTTCGTCGAAGACATTTTTAGAATGTACACGATGTTCTTCAAAGAAAAAGGTTGGAGTTATGAAATCATCAACTCTTCGGAAGGAACAACAAAAGGTTTCAAAGAGATTTCATTGGAAATTGTGGGTGCATCCATTTACGGAAACATGAAATTTGAGTCGGGTGTTCACCGAGTGCAACGCGTTCCTGAAACAGAATCACAAGGTCGTGTGCACACATCTGCAATTACCGTTGCCGTTTTGCCAGAAGCAGAAGAAGTGGATGTAGAATTGAACATGACAGACGTAAAACGCGATACTTTCCGTGCCTCTGGAGCAGGTGGTCAGCACGTCAACAAAACAGAGTCGGCTATTCGCTTAACCCACCTTCCAACAGGTTTAGTGGTTGAATGTCAAGATGGTCGTTCACAACATAAAAACTTAGAAAAAGCCATTTCCGTGTTGCGTTCACGCTTGTACCAAATGGAATTGGATCGTTTGCACGAAGAACGTTCAGCGCACAGAAAAACGTTGGTTTCGACGGGTGACCGCTCCGCTAAAATCAGAACGTACAATTATCCGCAAGGAAGAATCACCGATCACCGCATTGGAAAAACGATGTACAATCTATCGGCCTTCATGAACGGCGACATGCAAGAAATGATCGACGCTTTGAAAATGGCAGAAAACGCAGAGAAACTCAAAGGGGAAACGGCTTAAAAAATAGCGATTGCCTTCGACTACGCTCAGTCATCACTTAAAACCGAACACTGAGCGTAGTCGAAGTGTCGGTTTTTAAAAAAACGCCCGTACCTCCATTCCACCCGAATGAATCGTTCTATTGGCTTCCGATTTTCGACCTGTGTACTGAAGCGAAATTTGTAAATTATTGGATAACGAGCGCTGATATCCGACTGTCCAAGTATAATTAATCCCGGGTTTTAAGGCTTCCAACATTTCAAATCCTAAAGGTGAATTTGGGTCACTTCGGTAAATAATGTTCACCGCTTTAAAGTTAGCCTGTAAACTTCCTTTTTCCGCTTGGTTGTATTTCAAACTTGTTCCCAGCTCGCCCAAATATGCTTTTTCGGATCCAAAATCGGCGCTATTCTTTTTCTCCGTATATCGACCTTCAAGACTTAATCGAAATTTGGTATTGGGTTGAAAACTAAAGCTGGGCTTATGGTAAAAATAGGCAATGTCATAATTTCTGCCGGAAACATAATCTGCGTTCACCACCTTGTCTCCCCGCTGGTAAGCATATTCCAAGGAAAATATTCGAGCGATATTCAACCGAGAAGAAATTTCATTGTATTTGTTTTCTCTTGCATCAAATCCACTGGCTAACAAGGTCTTGCTGGCGGCATTCTGAAAATTATATTCCGCAGTAAAAACATTTGAGGTACGGTTAAAAAACAAACTGTTTCGAATACTTGAGCTGGTTGCTATCAAATTGGTGTCGCGCACTCCGTCCTGAACTGGGTTAAAAGCACTAAGACTTTCGAGCCCTGTGGTTTTTCGGTTTACTCTAAATCTAGCTTGATTCGAAAACAAACTTAGGTACTTAAGCGCTCCTTTTTTCGAGGCCCACAATCGCTCTGGTCGCCAAAATACACTTTGGTTTAACTCGTTTGAAAACGTTTTAACATAGACATTACTC
>JAHEMP010000329.1 GCA_024643585.1 Crocinitomicaceae bacterium
GCCCGAGGCTTTCAAGTAAAGTATGGTTTCCATAGGGCCCTCAACGGTGCTAAGGATAAAATTATACACTACGATGTCATCTTGCATATCGAATACTTCACCCATTCTAATATCCATAATCTTATCGAAAGGTATTTTACTGAATTCGCCTGTTTTGGTGAATCGTCCGGAGAAAAAAGTAGAAAGAAATTCTTTTTTTGGCCCTGTGTATCGGTCTTTGTATTCTTGACCAATCATTTTATAGACTTTTTTTTCTTTTTTATCGTTAACGGCTTTCATGAATTTCAGAATGAATTTTTGTTGTTTTTTGCCGTTTACGCCTTGTGCGTTGCTTGAAAATGAGAGCAGAATGAAGAGGCTCAGTGCAAAAAGTGCAATAAATCGTTTATTCATGGTGGACAATTTCATATTTCAAAATTACATTTTCTTCCCAATAAAACTCTAAGTTTTTTAACTTCGCAATAATGGATATATTTCTCACATTCGACTATGAACTATTTTTTGGCGAAGTTTCGGGGTCGGTGGATAAATGCATGTTAGAGCCAGCAGAGGAATTAATTCGTCTAACGGAGAAACACAATATTAAACTCACCTTTTTCTGGGATGTTGGTCATTATGTGGCTTTGAAAGAGAAAAGCGAGCATCATTCAACTTTATTGAATGACAAAGAAAAGATAGAAAATCAAATTCGTAAATTGACAGAACTCGGTCACGATGTGCAGCTTCATATTCATCCGCATTGGGAAAAGGCTGAATTTGTCGAAGGAGCGTGGAAAATGAATTTGGAGAAACATTATAAATTTTCCGACTTCAATAAAGAAGAACGAATTTCAATTTTCAGGAAGTACTATCAAACTTTAACGGAAGTTATAGGTAAAAATACCAGCGCTTTTCGAGCAGGCGGTTGGTGCATTCAGCCCTTTGCGCATTTTAAATCCCTGTTTCAAGAGCACAACATTCGATTCGATTCGAGCACCATGCCCGGTGTAAAATGGATTTCAGATCAATACCAATTGGATTTCACTCGGCTACAATCATCCGAACCTTTTCGTTTTTCAAGCGATGAATGTGAGGAGGATGATAATGGTGAATTTATGGAATACCCTATAGCTTCGACTTACTATTCACCTTGGTTCTTCTGGAAGTTGTACGTTTTAGGTCGTTTATTTCCTGAAAAACACAAAATGTGGGGAGATGGCAATTTTGTCGCCCAGCCAGGTGGAAAGAAAGAAAGTTTAACCAAAGGTAAAATACACCATGCGAGTTCAGATGGCTATTTTGCATCGCAATTGCAACACATTTTAAACTTGAAAAAAAATTTGGGAAATAGCACCTTGGTGGTAATTGGTCACCCAAAAAGTCTAACTCGATATTCCTTGGGTAAATTGGATGAATTTATTGCTCAGAATAAGGCGGACAATTGTTTTAAAACGTTTCAAGATTTGCCATGAAAATAATTCAAAGGAAAGATTTAGATGAATCGTTATGGAACAAATGGTGTGATGAAAATTCACATTTTTCTCCCTTTTCGCGACTAGAGTATTTAGATGCTGTTTCAGATAATTTATGGTTTTTAATCAATGAAAATAACACCGGTGGATTGGCTTTGCCGTATATCGAAAGGGTGGGAGTTAAAACTTTGTATACACCAGTTTTTTGTCGATGGATTACTTGGATAGGAGAATATCCACCTAGTAAGTTGGCGCTAACTAATTTTCTAACTAAGACCTTTAAACAAGCGGATATCTATACTCAGGAGTCACTATTTACGGATGTTAAGGAAGATTTAATTTTTCAGAAGCTCAGCAGTCAAACGTATGTTTTGAATGCACAAGTCAAACGTAAGTTGAAAAAAGCCAATCAAGAGGATTGGAACATTTCTTGGGATAGATCGCCCTCTGAAGCCATAGATTTAATAGAATCCAGTCTTAAAAATAAATTCAAAACATTAGAGGATAGTAGTTTTCCCAAATTGAGGAATTTGGCGGAAAATTTTAACCGACTAGGGAAATTGAACGTTATTGCCATTGAAAACAAATCGGGTGATATGCTTGGTGCTCTTTTGTTGATAGTTGAAAAGGGTACTTGTTTGTATTTAAAAGGCGCTTGCCAAGAAGACGTTAAACAAGCAGGTGGAATGTATTATTTGATGAACGAAGCGATAAAAATTGCTTTGGAAAAAGGAATGGAATTTGATTTCGGCGGTTCGCGAATTGCTGGTGTTCGAAAATTCAATCTTTCCTTTGGGTCTGTCGATTATACGTACTATCACAATTCGTGGGACAAGGGGCCTTTTTGGTATTCGTTAGCAAAAAAACTTCGATCGGGTCTGAAAAGATAAAAGCCATTTTTCTCAATACGAATTATGAAAGAATTTTGTCAAAATATATTAATGGTATATAAAGAAAGCAAGGGACCTTTAAGAGATTCTTATTAACTTTGAACATGATCCAGTTGCTACCTCAAAACAATCTTCCACGGTGGATAATCATAATCTTAGATCTTTTGATTTCGGCTTGTGCTTTGGCTTTTGCCTACTTAATCCGATTTGACCTTCGAGCCGACGAAAGCATGATCATGCAGGAGTGGGCTATTTTATCTCGATCACTCCCT
>JAHEMP010000073.1 GCA_024643585.1 Crocinitomicaceae bacterium
GACATTGTAATTGCTGGTCAATTCATTATTCGAAACAGCGGCAGTCGTATACGTTAAATATCGCTCCACCCCACCCAGAGGTATATTTTGAATGTCATTGAATTTTAACTTCTCCAAGACAAATGGATCTGTTACCCTTTGTTTTACCTCAATAGCGCTTTCTTGTTGGATATTGAAAACTATCGTCCCTATATTTTTTTCTTTTTCGCCAAGTTTTATAAAATAGTTTTCTAGTCGTTTAGTTCCGACTGAGTCGCTAACCAAAAAATAAATCTGTATGGAGTCACCTTGAGGAACAATAATATTGAATTTACCATTGGCATCAGAATAGGTTGCTTTTTCGGTAGCTTGAGGACTTTTAATTAATACCCCTTCAACTCCAATTTTTCTTCTGTCAACACATCTTCCAGATACATTGCACCGTTGTGCCTGAGCACCAAAAACTAAAATTGAAAATAAGAGGATTAACCAGTTTTTCATACACTAATAGCCAAACGCCAAAAGCACAAAAATATTTGATTGATTCATTTTACAGGTATAAAACGATAAAATCTTTTTCAAATGGGTCAATTGCATCCATAATTTTATCTAAATGGGCTTTGATTTCGCCATCGGAACAAAAATTGAAAAAATTTACATTCCTTTCTTGTAAACCGTTGTTCGGGAATAGTTTATCTCGGATTTGATCCATTTGTTTTAGCACTTTTTCGTACTTCCCTTTTTCAGCTCGAATTAACTTCTGCTCTATAGTATCCATTTGTTTGGTGAGACGAGTCATTTCAGCTTCAATATACCCTGACATATTTGGATCTACTGCTTTTACCAAGGCTCGACAACTAGCTATGAGATCCTCTTGTTTTTGTCGCAACAAGGATAAATCTAATTCTTCAGCATTTTCAAGAACATATTTCTTTTTAAGTGCATCAATATCTTGGAACAATTCATCGGTTGACCAACCTACATTTTCCATTTTTTTACTCGTTCCTTCGTCGATCAACATCAATGAATTTCGAACTTGAATAAGTGGATATGGGACACCATAGGAATCAAAAACCCCTTTCAATTGCAACCAATACGCCATTTCACCACCACCTCCTAAGTAACATAAGTTGGGTAAAATCGTTTCTTGATACAAGGGACGTAGAATAACGTTTGGGGAAAATTGTTCCGGATTGGAATTCAAATAACTTAAAATTTCCTCTTTCGAATAGCGAGTACCAGCATCTGTAAAATAAACGCCATTCTCAAATTGTATTCGTTCGCGCGATCCATTTTCGAGTAAAAATATGTTTATTTCTCTTGCAAATGCTTGTGAGCCAATTCCTTTTTGCTCAAGATTCAGGTTTGTTTCGTTCACAGCCTTAAAGGACAAATTGTCCTCAAGTTCTTTGCGAACAACAGAAGAAAATATTGTTTTCAATTTTCTGTCGTCAGCGTCCAAAACCAAAAGACCATAATGGCCAAACATTTTGTTGACCAACCTGAAAGTCGCTTCCGATAAATTACTTCCGTCGTATATAGAAATTAAATCGTGAATTTCGGCCTCTTCGTGATTTGCAAACAATCCTTTAATCTGACCAATGAACTCGCTCCAATTTTCTAGTGTAAATCTTCCTACCGCTCCAGTTTGCTGAGTATTCCAAGAAAATTTTTGATTAAATAGATTGACTTGATTTATCTCATCAAAATCATGATCTTCACTCGCCATCCAAAAAACTGGTACAAAGTTAGAATCTGGATATTTTTTAGTCAATTCATTCGCCAACTTTATAGCATGTAATATTTTTATTACAAAGTAAAGTGGGCCCGTAAAAAGTGATAATTGATGACCTGTAGTTATTGTGAACGTATTTTCCTTATTCAGTAATTCAAGATTTATTTTTTGACTTTTTGAAGGAGCAGTTGTTTCGTATTTATGGTCGAAAACAGAGCTCATAACCTTTCTAGTCTCTATCGAATAATTTGTTTGCTTCAATTCTATTTGATCGGCAAACGCTTCCAGACTAAATTCATTTTGAATAAAATTCTTTAATTCAGATTGTTGGTAAACCAAGTCATTGGCTAAATCTGTAAATAATCCTGTTTGCTGACGTGTGACTAAGATTCTATTCATAGTGTGCAAAAATACAGTCTATATTGAAAAGAGAATAAGCAAATGTGTATAAATCTAACATCAATTAGCAAAAAATGGCTATTTTTGCACTCCAATAATACATTAAAATAAAAAACGAATGCACGCTATAATTAAGACAAACAAAGGTGAAATGAAGGTCGAATTTTACGATAAAGATGCGCCTAAAACAGTTGCAAACTTTGTTAAATTGGCTAAAGAAGGTTACTATGACGGATTGAAATTCCACCGTGTTTTACCTGATTTCGTAATTCAAGGAGGATGTCCAAATACTCGTGAAGGAGCTAAAGGAATGCCTGGAACTGGTGGACCTGGCTATTCAATTGATTGTGAAACAAAAGGCGAAAACCAATACCACGATAGAGGAGTTTTATCTATGGCTCACGCTGGACGAAACACTGGAGGCTCACAATTTTTTGTATGCCATTCTCGCAATAATACCTCTCATTTGGATGGGGTTCATACTTGTTTTGGTAAAGTTATAGAAGGCGTTGATGTAGTAGACGATATTCGCCAAAACGACGATATTTTATCAATTACCGTTCAAGACTAAGAAACAAGGAATTGACTAATTTTTGAGTTGTTCAAAACTTGGTTTTTTCTTTCGTAAAAAAAATATACTTTTGCACCGTTAAAAAAGCAAACATGTTAGAAAATCTTTCACCTGATAATTTAAAAAACGAATTCAAGTCGAATTCTAAAGTTCGTATTGCTACGTATGCCGTTGGAGGTATATTGGTTTTAGCTTTAGGATATTTCGCATACCATCAATTTATTTGGAAACCTGCTAATGTAAAGTCAACCGAAGTTGGATACGCTGGATTGAATTATGCAGATATGGATTCTACGGATTTGGCTATTGATGAATTAACTCCTGTCGTGAAAAAATACGATGGAAAAGCAGGTGGAGAAGTAGCTCAATTTGTCTTAGCGCGTCAATTGATGGCAAAAGGTGAATTTAAAAAAGCATTGGACAATCTTGAGGGTGTAAAAGTTAACGATACGTATGTTCGTGTTTATGCAATCGGTTTACAAGGTGATTGCTACAGCGAATTGAAAGAATACGACGAAGCAGTTGAAAAGTATTTGCAAGCTTCTAAAGCGAATGAAAACGAATATACAACGCCTTTGTATCTATTCAAAGCTGGATTGGTGACTGAATTAAAATTGAAGGACCCTCAAACAGCTGCTGAATATTACCAAAAAATCAAAGACGACTATTTGCAATTCGCCAATCAAAAAACGATTGACAAATACGTTACTAGAGCTTCGAATAAAACAGTAAAATAAATGGCAACGGCTTTACGCAACTTGTCTGAATACAATAAGGATTTTGTTCCAAACGGTGCCGATTATAAAATCGGCATTGTTGTTTCTGAATGGAACGAAAACATCACCTTTAATTTGTTGAAAGGCGCTAAAGAAGCTCTTTTGGAAAACGGAGTGAAAGAAGAAAATATTCACGTTCACACTGTTCCCGGTGCATTCGAATTACCTCTTGGAGCTCAAATGTTGCTTGAATCTCGTTTTTTAGATGGTGTTGTAGCTATTGGATGTGTTATTCAAGGAGAAACTAAGCATTTCGATTATGTTTGCACAGCCGCTACAAATGGTATTGCCAAATTGAATTTAAAATATAAGCGTCCCGTTACGTTCTGTTTGTTAACGGATAATACTTTACAACAGTCAATCGATCGCTCTGGAGGAATACATGGCAATAAAGGCGTTGAGTGCGCTATTGCTTGTATGAAAATGATTGACTTAAAAAGATCACTCTTTTAAAACCTTAACCAATGACATTAATTAAATCTATCTCTGGCATTCGTGGAACGATTGGTGGACCTGTCAACGACGGACTTACTCCAGTTGATGCAGTAAAATTTGCTGCAGCATACGGAACATGGTTAAAAAGCACTAATCCAAACCAAAAACTGAAAGTTGTAATTGGTCGGGATGCTCGAATTTCAGGTCAAATGATATCTAATTTGGTGGTTTCAACATTGGTCGGTTTAGGAATTGATGTTATAGATTTGGGTCTTTCTACTACTCCAACTGTCGAAATTGCAGTTCCATTAGAAAATGCACAGGGCGGAATTATTTTAACAGCTTCACATAATCCAAAACAATGGAATGCCTTGAAATTGTTGAATCAAAAAGGAGAATTCATTTCAGGATCCGATGGTGAAAAAGTTTTGGATTTGGCCGAAAGAGAAGCTTTTGATTTCGCCGAAGTTGACGACCTCGGAACAATTACGTCAGACGATACTTACTTGCATAAACACATAGATGCTGTTTTAGCCTTGCCATTGGTAGATAAAAAAGCCATCGAAGCTGCTGATTTCCATGTGGTAGTCGATGCTGTGAATTCCACAGGGGGAATATTCGTTCCAGCTTTGTTGCGTGCCTTAGGTGTTCATCGTATTACTGAAATGTATTGTGAACCTACGGGTCATTTTCCTCATAATCCAGAACCATTGCCAGAGCATTTGACCGACTTATCGACGAAAATTGTTGAGTCAAAAGCGGATGTTGGTATAACTGTAGATCCGGATGTCGACCGTTTGGCATTGGTTTGCGAAGATGGAAGCATGTTTGGCGAAGAATATACATTAGTTGCCTGCGCAGATTACGTTTTGACGCACACACCAGGCGCTACAGTGAGCAATTTGTCTTCGACCAGAGCATTGCGTGATGTAACCGAAAATAAAGGTCAAATCTATGCGGCTGCAGCGGTTGGTGAGGTGAATGTTGTAGCAAAAATGAAAGAAATTAATGCAATTATTGGTGGTGAAGGAAATGGAGGTATCATTTATCCTGAATCCCACTATGGTCGTGATTCACTGGTTGGAATTGCTCTGTTTTTGTCGTCTTTGGCTCATAAAAAAATGACCGTTTCTCAAATGCGTGACAGTTTCCCGAAATACGTTATTTCTAAAAATAAAATTGAGTTAACTCCTGAAATCAACGTGGACAAAGTATTGACCGACATGGCTAAAAAATATGAAGGCTACGAAGTGGATACCATCGACGGAGTGAAAATTTATATTGAAAAAGAATGGGTGCATTTGCGTAAAAGCAATACAGAACCCATTATACGAATTTATTCAGAAAGCGAAACAGCCGAAAAGGCGAATTTGTTAGCCGAGAAGATAATTGGAGAGATTAAAGAGTTGATTTGAGCTTGAAGAACGTTCTTACCAACTAGTCTTATTAACTCAGTTCAATTTTTGTTTTCAATTTTAAATCTTCAATCAATAAGGACAATTTTTCTATGGTAACGTGTTCCATAATCACAATCTTAAACCATTTTGGATCATTGTGATTGTCAGGAACTAAACCAAATCTATTTGCAACTTCAGGATGAACATGTTCAGCTCTCATGGTTATGATGTTTGAACATGGATGACGATAAAATGCTATGTCGAGTGATTTTAAGTTTTGGCACATCCACTCCGTCCTTTTCTGAAGGATATAGGTTTTCTCGAACCAACCGTGAGGGCCGTTTTTAGACAATATCATCCACACCGCAACGGCATTCGCACCTGAGCGACTGCCAATTAGAGTAAAGTCCTCACCCTCAACATAACTTGCCTTGGTATTCGCATTTTGAATCCATCCTTTCCGAATTAAAAATATTCCCGTACCATAGGGCGCCTGAGCCATTTTGTGCGCATCCAAGGTGAAAGAAGTAATGTGTTTATTCTCAAAAGTTAATTTACTTTTTTCATCTGTAAAAGGATAATAAAACCCACCATAAGCGCCGTCAATGTGCAAATTATAATCTACCTTGGCTTCCGTTAATGCATTCGTATAAGCATCGATATTGTCGACTGAGCCGAACATAGTAGTCATCATATTACAAACGACAATAAAGTGCTTTTTACCGTCTTGTTTCGCTTTTTCAATTACTTCAGTGATTTCTAGTTCATTTACTGACCTTGTATTAAAATCAACCGGAACTTTTCGTATGTCCAAAGTCAAAAGATTGGCTGCTTTGTCCATAGAATAATGACTGTCCTCCGAACATAAAATACAAATATCTTCAGCCTTTGCCTTTTTCTCGTTTATGAAATAATTTCGGTACACCCAGATGGCTTGGATGTTCGCCTCGGTTCCACCCGAAGCCACGTAGCCATCTTGCTCGTAGGCTTTGCCCTTTAAAATATCAACCGCACATATTTCAATAAGATCTTTTTCTATGTTCTGTGTGCCCTGAAAGAAAGGCTCGGAATGTCCTAAAGTATGACAGCCAATGTGATTTGGATTTTGAACTAAGGTGGAAATAAATGGTGCGTTCTTTAAAAAAGAAGCGTCTTGATTAAATACTTGTCCGTCCAAATAAGATGCGGGTATTCCCAAAATAACTTGATTTTGATAATTGATATTCGCATCCAATGCTCCGAAAACTATTTCTTCAATTTCTTCCTGCGATTTCTTTTTCCAGAATTGAGTAATTGCCATTTTCTTTTTTTTTGCAAAGATACCTTGGATTGACGGAAATACCCAGATATTGAATCCTTTATCCTTCTTCAATATGTTAAATTATTAACAAATAAAAAAGGTGCCCATTATGGACACCTTAAAAACTTAGATATTGGCCTATTAATTTTTCGAATCAAGCATTTTTCGAGTTGCATAGGAAGCCATCAAAAGCGTAAGTGCCAAAATCGCTCCTCCTCCTTCTCCGTCTCCATTGTATGCATGCGTACTAATAGCCAAACAAAAATTAAATGTTAACCCAGCATAAGCCCATTCAGTAAGAATTGGTTGCTTTCTGTACAATAAAAATGCAATTCCAGCAGCTTTAGCAAAGGCCAAATGGTAAACCAACCAACCAGGAAAGCCCATCGTTCCCATCATATTCATTACATTTTCCGTATCTGTTAAATACATTACTACAGACAAAGACAACATTGCGCACACCAAACCCGTCAAGATCCAATGCGTAATTTTTAGACTTTTTACATTCATACTTTCTTTTTTTTAGATGTTTAACTTTTTTCTTTTCGGATTCGCATACAATTCAACCTCATCCGATGAAATTTCCTTACCTCCTAAAATTATTAATCTTTCAATAATATTTCGCAATTCACGAATGTTTCCTGTCCAATCAACTGATTGAAGAGCCTTTAAAGCTCCGGCAGAAAATGACTTTCTTGGTATACCATGCTCGGCGCAGATTATCGTCATAAAATGTTCTGCCAAAATTGGGATATCATCTTTCCTTTCGTTCAAAGAAGGAACATGAATTAGTATGACCGCAAGACGGTGAAATAAATCTTCACGAAATCTACCTTCTGCTATTTCTAAACGCAGATCTTTGTTCGTCGCAGCCACAACTCTCGCATCAACTTTTATATCTTTTTCACCTCCCACTCTTTGAATTACATTTTCTTGCAAGGCTCGCAATACTTTTGCTTGAGCACCTGCAGACATGTCACCTATCTCATCCAAGAAAAGTGTGCCACCAGAAGCCAATTCAAATTTTCCTCTTTTCTGTTTTACGGCAGAAGTAAAAGCACCTTTTTCATGTCCAAATAATTCACTTTCAATCAATTCTGATGGGATAGCAGCACAATTCACTTCAATAAAAGGATTGGATTTTCTTGAACTATTATCATGCAACGATCTAGCTACCAATTCTTTACCTGTTCCGTTTTCGCCTGTAACTAAGACTCGAGCATCAGAGGGAGCAACTTTTTCAATCATTTCCTTGATCTTATGTATCTCTGGTGTTTCACCAATGATGCTGCTTCCTTTAAACTTTTTAACTGTCGTTTTTAAAACTTTGGTTTCCTGCACCAATACTGTTTTGTCTTTGGCATTTCTGACCGTCACCAAAATTCTATTGAGATCAAGCGGCTTTTCGATAAAATCAAACGCTCCCTTTTTCAATGCTTGAACTGCAGTATCGATGTTACCGTGACCACTTATCATGATAACTGGGGAATCTACATTCTTTACCTGTAGCGCATCAAGTACCTCCATACCATCCATTAATGGCATTTTTATATCACAAAAGATAATGTCATAATTTTCAGAAGTTGCCTTTTCAACTGCTTCCTTGCCATTTTCGGCTTCATCCACTTCGAATTCTTCAAATTCTAAAATTTCTCTCAAAGCACGTCTTATGCCTCGCTCGTCATCAACGATTAGAATTTTTCCCATGTTTTATTTTTTGTTTAAAGATAGTTAAATCAGGTTATGAAATTTAAAATTCGTCGGTAATCAAAGCGCCTTCCTTCAGCGAAAAGGGTGAAATGATAATTCTTTGAGTTTGCAGTTTTTCCATTAACCACAATGTCTTAACAGCAGTGATTGGAGCCATTATTTTCCGAATTGGCAAGATAAATTTATTTGCTTCTCTTTCTTTTAAAGTAGACTTTAGGACCTGATGTAGCGTGTATTTAAACTCATCCACATCCATTTCAAAACTCCTTTTTTCATTTGGCATTTCCTGTTCATGCGTCAATTCCCAAAAAGTTTCAAAACTTCCGGAGGAACCAATCATGATTTCTTCATTTCGATTGTCTAAAAAACCTTCGCTCTCCTCTTCCAGAAAAATTCGTATAGACTGGACATCCTCGTCTGTCAACGGATCTTGGAATGTATATTTTTGATAGATTCGAGAAACGCCAATGTTTAAACTTTTTAATTCGTTCACGCCACTGGCATCCGCAAAAATAATCTCCGTGCTCCCCCCTCCAATGTCAATAATGACACCTTTGGTCTCAAAATTATAAACCTGTCGTACACCACGATAAATTAACTTGGCTTCCAATTCGCCTGAAATAATATGCACATTAATGTTGCAATCTTCTTTGAGCATTTTCAGGAAGTCATCGGTATTGGAAGCATCTCGTAAAGCGGAGGTACCAAAAGCTAAAATTTTATCGACACTATATTCAAGGCAAACGGTTAAGAAATGCTTTATGGTTAATTCTCCCCGAAGCATTGATTCTTTGGTGATTACATTCGAATTTATACCTCCCATTCCTATTGCAACACCTTCTTTTTCAGCATGTATGATCTCAAATTCCTTACCGTTCATATCCGCAATTAGCAAATTGAATGTATTCGTTCCCAGATCTATAATTGCCTTTCTCATTTACGTGTTCTTAGTCCATTTGAAAAAGTGGCGCAATTTTAAACGATGTCCAAATTGCAAAATTCCGTTTTTATAAATTCTTCCTGACAACCAAAGCATAAGAACACTCGAAGCAATTAATATCAATGCAACCAATAGCAAAGAATAGGCCTCTCCTGGATTAAAACCTTGTGCGAGTTTGACCAAAACGACCGCTGGGGAAGTAAACGGCAAATAATAAAACCAATCCGTTAAGGGCGCATCTGGATTGGACAAGGCAAAATAGCCCGCATACACTCCTAAACAAAGAAGCAAAACTAGGGGAATCACGAACTGCTGTCCATCACTTTCAGATCCTACTGAAGCACC
>JAHEMP010000074.1 GCA_024643585.1 Crocinitomicaceae bacterium
TTTCTGGAGCGAAACAAATTCAAATGATGGGATTGGCAGGCGTTTATACTCAAATTCAAATGGAGAACATTCCTTACTTACGAGGACTTGAAAGTGCTTTCGGACTAAATAGTATTCCTGGGACTTGGGTAAATTCAATCCAAATAACAAAAGGCACAGGAACCGTTGTAAATGGGTACGAATCCATGGCCGGTTTAATAAATATCGATTTGAAAAAGCCGGATGAAATGGAAGCGCTACACGTCAATGGGTATGGGAATATTTTTGGGCGAGCAGAATTGAATCTTCACGGCGGGATTCAAGTTGGTAAAAACAAAAGATGGAGCACCGGTGTCTTTGCCCATGGATCAACTTTTCAAACAAAGCTAGATCAAAATAACGATGGCTTTAAAGACATTCCCACAGGATACAATGCCGCGTTTATGAATCGTTGGACCTACCATGGCCCTAGATTTGAAACTCAATTTGGGGTGAATGCTTACGCTGACAAAAAAGTCGGTGGCGAATTGGATTACGATCCTGAATTCAAAGGAAATACTTCAAGATACGGCGTTGTAAACAAAACCAATCATATAGATGTTTTTGCCAAAACAGGGTTTTTATTTAAAGGAAAACCTTTTCGCTCCATTGGTGTGCTTTACAATGTAAAATACCAAGAAACCGATGCTGAATTTGGTTTGCGAAACTATTCTGGAACTGAAAAAAGAGCGTACATTAATGCCATCTACGACGACATTATTGGCACCACTTTACACAAAACTAGAATAGGTATTAGCGGTGTATATGCCGATTTTTCGCAAAATCAAGATAGTATTCGCGATGATCGATTGGAAATAGTGCCAGGAGTTTTTGGTGAATATACCTACACTGGTATTCGTTTGGTAAACGTTGTTGGGGCTCGTTTAGACTACCATAACTTATACGGCGCCATTTTTTCGCCACGTTTGCATACAAAATATACATTAACCGAAAAGACTGACCTTCGCTTTACGGCCGGTCGAGGATGGAGAGTGCCAAATTATATGATAGACAATTTATCCTTACTAGCAACAGGGCGAACTTGGGCTGCTCCAACTGAAATAAAACCAGAGATTTCTTGGAATATTGGTGGTTCTGTGGTTCAAGATTTTAAGCTTTTCAATCAAAAAGCTTCCATCGTCTTAGATTACTATTATACCTTTTTCGAAAATCAATTGATCGTTGACAGAGATGTATCCTTAACTCAAATTGTTTTCAGTAATTTATCAAATAAATCCTATTCTCATAGTTTTCAGGCCGAACTTTCCTTCGCTCTTTCCAAGACATTGGATGTTAGGGCTGCCTATAAATATTTGGACGTCAAAGCGGAATACAATGGTGAATTGCAATCAAAAGTAATGGTTCCAAAACACCGAGGGTTTTTAAATTTGGGATATCACTCTAGAAACAAAAGATGGTTAGTGGATGCAACCGGTTCGTTGTTTGGTAAATCAAGATTACCCGTTACATTATTATCAAATGGCCTTTGGACCACTCAAAACGAAAGCTTCGTATTTCCTATGATTAGTGGTCAAATTACCCATGTATATAAAAAATGGGAATTCTATATTGGTGGTGAAAATCTTGGGAATTATACGCAAAGCAATCCAATACTTGATGCTGCCAATCCTTTTAGCACGACTTTTGATGCAACGAGAGTATGGGCACCTATTATGGGCACAATGATTTATGGTGGATTTAGGTTTTCGATTCCTCACAAGAAACATGAATAAATAACGATCGAACGCGACTAAAAAAAGAATAACAATTAATAATTTAAAACAAAAAACATGAAAAATGTAATCGTATTGGTTTTTGCACTTTTTACCTTAACCGCATTCGGTCAGAAAAAAGTTGAAGAAGTAATCATTCACACGACCGCAGAATGTGGATCTTGCAAAAAACGCATAGAGGGAAAATTAAACTATACAAAAGGAATAAAGTTCGCGGAATTAGACATTCCAAGTAAAAATGTAACTGTAAAATTTCAGACTAAAAAAATATCTTTAGCAGAAATCAAGAACTTAATTGCAGAATTAGGGTATGACGCAGATGACGTAAAGGCTAATCAAGTTTCTTACGATGCATTACCCCAATGTTGCAAAATTGGAGGAATGGAACACACAGAAGAAAAGTAACGACCAAAGTCTGCTAAAAAGTTGAGTCTATTTTTGTGAGGTTTTGCCTTTTTTATTCATCGCGAATTTCTTTGGCTCTATCTCTCTTTTTTTCATTAATTTTGCAACTCGTTTTTACTAATTAAACTAAATAAGAATGTCATATTTGTTTACCTCAGAATCAGTTTCTGAAGGACACCCGGATAAAGTTGCTGATCAAATTTCTGATGCGCTGATTGATAATTTCATGGCTTTTGACCCTTCGTCAAAAGTTGCTTGTGAAACATTGGTGACAACAGGACAAGTAATTTTAGCGGGAGAAGTGAACACCAATACCTATTTAGACGTGCAATCTATTGCTCGTGAGGTTATTCGTAAAATTGGTTATACGAAATCAGAGTATATGTTCGAAGCGAATTCATGCGGTATTCTTTCTGCAATTCACGAACAGTCTTCTGACATCAATCAAGGTGTTGACCGTAAAAACCCAGAAGAACAAGGTGCTGGTGACCAAGGAATGATGTTTGGTTATGCGACAAAAGAAACAGAAAATTACATGCCGCTAGCGTTGGATTTGTCTCATGCAATTTTGCAAGAAATGGCAGCTATTCGTCACAAAGAGCCGCATGTAATCGCTTATTTGCGTCCTGATGCCAAGTCTCAAGTGACTATTGAATATTCTGATGATAACGTTCCTCAAAGAATCGACACGATTGTTGTTTCAACACAGCACGATGATTTCGCTTCTGAACCAGAAATGTTAGCGAAGATTAAAAAGGACATCGTTGAAATAGTTATTCCACGTGTCAAAGCAAAATTACCAGCGAGTATACAAGCGTTGTTTACCAATGAAATTCAATACCACATAAACCCAACAGGTAAGTTTGTTATTGGCGGACCTCACGGTGACACAGGCTTGACGGGTCGAAAAATTATCGTCGATACGTACGGTGGAAAAGGGGCTCACGGTGGTGGCGCTTTCTCTGGAAAAGATCCAAGTAAAGTTGACCGTTCAGCAGCTTATGCTACACGTCACATTGCTAAAAATATGGTTGCGGCAGGATTGTGTGATGAAGTTTTGGTACAAGTTTCTTATGCTATCGGTGTGGCTGAACCTTGTGGTGTTTTCGTCAATACCTACGGAACAGCAAAAGTTGATATGACTGACGGGGAAATTGCTCGTAAGATTGAAAACATTTTTGATTTGCGTCCGTACTTCATCGAACAACGATTGAAATTGCGTAACCCGATTTACTCTGAAACAGCAGCTTATGGTCACATGGGAAGAAAAAATGAAGTTGTTACGAAAAAATTTACTTCGCCGGATGGAACAACAATCTCGAAAGAAGTAGAATTGTTTACTTGGGAGAAGTTAGATTATGTAGATCAAGTAAAAAGCGCTTTTGGCTTGTAGCTAACTACTAAATAATATATTTGAAGCACCATTTTTTTTAAAAATGGTGCTTTTTTATTTCTATTAGCTGATATGAAAGAATTTTTCAAAAGAAAATACCAAATAAAGACTAATCTAGAACTAATTCAAATCATCGAAAAAAAAGATAGTTATGAATTGGAGGCTCGGCAAGCTGCTCTAGAAATTTTAACCGATAGAAAAGGTTCTACTCTCGAAATTCAGGAAACTAAAAATCTTTTAGAGAAGGAAGAAAATCGAATATTAAAAAACAAAAAATCCCTCTTCGGAAATGGTGATTTAGTAGAGTTAAAAAAGGACGGTCCCAATTTGTACTCGGAAACTGTAGTGTCTGTGTTGACTTTATTTCTTTCTCCATTCATGGGAAGTGTACTTATGTATATTAATTTCTTGGAATTGAAGAAACAAAAAATTGCAAACGAAGTTTTGCTATTTGGCATCCTGTTCTTAGTTCTGAGCATCGTTTTAAATTCCTTTGCTGAGGAATTTTACCTAAAATATGCCCTACTCTCAAACATAATTGGTTTACTTATTTTATATCAACATTATTGGAAAAAACATATTGGTAGTAATTTTTCTTATTTCAGAAAACCCTGGCTGCTGACTGTAATCGCATTAATATCTGCAACTTTCCTTTTTGTTTTTTTAATTGGGATGATACTAGTAATTCTTATTTGATGGTCATTCAAACAAAAAGACTCGAGTTAAGAAGAATTCAGGAAGCTGACCGCGAGGCGTATTTCGACATGATGAGTAACTCAAATGTTATGCATCAAATTCCTTTGCCCGAAATGACCAGGATTGAAAGTGATAAGAATTTTAATGATCACATGACAGCCGATTTTTTTGTTTCCGATAAAATTGTATTGGCAGCAATTGAAAAAACCAGCGATGAGTTCATCGGTATTGGAGCTTTCTTGAAGAATGACGAAGGTGACCCCGAAATAGGATACAGATTGAGAGAAGCGTTTTGGCAAAAAGGCTTCGGTACAGAGATAGCTATATCACTGGTTCAGCATGGTTTTCTTGAAATGAAATACGATATAATAACGGCAGATTGCAGTTCAACAAACCTAGGCTCTCGAAAAATATTAGACAAAATTATGCGCTTCTCTCATGAATTTTGGTCTGAAAAATTCCAATGCTTTGATCGCCGTTACGTGATAAGCTTTGAAGAATGGAAAAGGAAAAGCGAAATAATTAAGCTCCTGCCGTAGTTATTTTTTCATGACTCCCAAGATCCTTCAAATGACGTAAGTGAGATAATAATGCACTGCCAAATGATTTGTTTACATAATAGGGTATCCCATATTCTTTAGCTGTTGCCTCGACAATAGGCGAGATTTCAGGGTAGTGAATATGACAAATACTTGGAAACAAATGATGCTCAACTTGGAAGTTTAACCCACCAACGTACCAGTTTAAAAATTTATTCTCACGTGCAAAATTCGCTGTAGTGCGCAACTGGTGTACATACCAATTGTTATGAATAACATTTGCCATTTCTTTTTGTTCTGGCCCTTCAACGACATGAGCCATTTGAAAAATGAAACTCAAAATAATACTTGCCACCCAATGAGAAAGCAAAAAACCAAATAATACTTGATACCAAGTATAATCAGTAATCCAAATAGGTAAAACAATGACTACAAAAATGTAAAGCGCCTTTCTTATAAGCATTTTTATAAATTCTGTTTTCAATTTTTTCTTTTGGCCCTCCAACAACCCTTTTTCCTGATATTCTCTCAATTTCGAAAAGTCTTTTACCAGCATACTTAAGGTCATTAATCCATATAGAAATGAAGCGTAAACATGTTGGTATTTGTGGTACTTTCTTAAAGGTGTGTTTTCTGATAAACGAATAATCCCTTTTTCGTCTATATCCTCATCCATACCCGAAATATTAGTGTAGGTGTGGTGCAACACATTATGTTGTAAAATCCAATTCAAAGAGTTTGAACCAAGCAGATAATTGGTTCCCCCTATCATGTCGTTCACCCATTGTCGTTTTGAATAGGCTCCGTGACAAGCATCATGCATAACGCTCATTCCAACCCCTGCAATACCAAAACCTGCCACAATAACTAAGACTAACGCCAACCAAGCAGGAACAGGCACAAATAAAAGGATGAAGAAAGGAACGACATATACTGAGAGTAAGACAATTGTCTTTATTACCATTTTAGCATTTGCTTTTGTCGAAATACCTTTGCTTGTAAAATAGTTCCGAACATTTTTTTTCAAGGCATCCACAAATTCTTTTTGATCCTCGGTATCGGCAATAAAACTGATATTTTCCATATTGTACTATTTCTTTATTACTTAAAACAAGCTCGTTTTGGTTGCAAAGTTAAAAAGTAATTCTATCATTTACTTATAACAAGTTAGATTGCCTAGTATTTTTCTTGACAATCGACCTGCGACCTAGCATAACTGCCTCTGATTCGCTATAAAATTTTCTAAATCCGTTAAGCTAGTCTAATTAACCAGAACGAATTTCACTTTAGAATAACAAATCTTGTTTAAGTTTGTTTGAAGAATTCTATTCTTTTACCTTTAAAGATAACACTTGTATAATGAAAATAGAAATTTGGAGTGACGTTGCTTGTCCTTTCTGCTACATTGGGAAGCGAAAGTTTGAAAAGGCTTTAGCACATTTTGAAAATAAAAAGGCCGTAGAAATCGAATGGAAAAGTTTTCAACTTGACCCATCCATCCCTGAAATTGTTGATCAATCAATAGGAATATATGAGTACCTAGCCGATAAAAAGGGAATTTCGATTAGTGATTCAAAAAAAATGCATGACAATGTTGCCAAAATTGCGCAAGAGGTTGGGTTAAAATACGATTTCGACAAAATGAAAATTTCAAATACCCTAGATGCATCTCGTTTGATTCATTTTGCTAAAAAACATGGCAAGCAAGAAGAAATAAAAGAAAAACTATTAGCGGCACACTTTACAAATGGCTTAGATGTTTCGGAAACAGAAGTTCTAATTTCGATTGGTGAAAGTGAAGGCTTAAATAAGGAGGATATAAAGAGAATGCTAGAAAGCGACGATTATAAACTTGACGTAAAATATGACATCCAAGAAGCTCAAAATCTCGGTATTTCAGGTGTGCCATTTTTTGTTTTTGACAGAAAATACGGTGTTTCAGGCGCCCAAGAATCGAGCATCTTTTTGCAAACTTTGATCAAGGCTTATGCTGAACAAAAAAATTAAAATGATAGGGCATCATGGACTGAGTAATTTGTGCAAACAGATTTTTTAATTATCTCTGTCCTCGAATTTTTCTTCTTTTTTTATTCGTCTTGCTCTAAACGCTAAAAAAACAATCAGTCCGGCTAATACAATAAACACCAGTGATTCAAAGCTTATAACAATCTTAGTGAACCAATTCATTATTTAAATTTTACTGCCGTTCCATAAGCCATAACCTCAGAAGCACCTTGGGTAATCATACTTGTTGTAAAGCGAACATTAACGACTGCGTCAGCACCGAGCCTAACAGCGTCGTTAACCATTCTTTCCAAAGCCTGTTCTCTCGATTGAGCCTGAAGTTTGGTGTATTCCTCAATTTCTCCTCCAACGATATTCTTTAGTCCTGCAAAAATATCACGACCAATATTTCGGGCTCGAACAGTACTTCCCCGACAAATTCCTAAAATTGAATCAATTTCCTTACCCGGAATATACTCTATCGTTGAGACTATCATGACTTTTTTTTATTTAAAAATAACGATTTTTTTCGTTTTAAAATTTTACAGCGCCTATTATAGAGGTGTCCATTTGATAAAAAACCAACTATCGATTTAGTCGAAACAGCAACTAGATAGTTCAAAATCGCAAAAAATCGGTAAACTTGTAAATAAGAATTCTCACAACTATGAAAATCTTTTTGAGATTTGTACGCTTATGTTGCTTAACACTTTTAGTATTTTTCAATGCTAAGAAAACAACAGCACAATGCACTTTGCCACCAATAAATTTAGGGCCAGACACAACATTGTGTCCCGGTCAATCATTAACGTTAAATGCCGCTTCTGGAGGTGCATATTCCTCGTATCTTTGGAACAATAATACTACGAATCCAAGTCGCACAATTTCTACCCCAGGAATATATTCCGTCGCTGGGACATTGCTCGGTGCCAATGCAATTGTAAATGGAGATTTTGAAAGTGGCAATACTGGTTTCACGACAAATTATATTTTAGGCGCTGGCGGACCTTGGGGATTGGTTTCCAATGCAGGAACCTATGCAATTGTTACCTCACCAAATTTAGCCCATTCAAATTTCACTTCTTGCGCTGATCACACTCCTGTACCAGGAACAAATATGATGGTAGTTAATGGGGCTGCTACTCCTTCAATAAACGTTTGGTGTCAAACAGTAACAACTCAGCCTAACACAAATTATCAATTAAGTGCTTGGTTGTCGAATGCCTTAAATGACCCCAACGTTGCACAACTTCAATTTTCAATTAATGGAGTTTCTGTTGGTCCTGTTTTCATGACTGGAACAACCGGATGCAATTGGCAACAGTTTTTTCAAATCTGGAATTCAGGCGCAAATACTTCGGTCAACATTTGCATTTTAAATCAGAACGTAGGTGGAAGCGGGAACGATTTCCTGCTAGATGACATTGCATTTAGACCTATTTGTGTTTCTTCGGATACAATTGTCGTGAGTTATTCCACGAATCCCGTGGTAAATTTGGGTCCTGACCAATTCCATTGTGAGGGCACTTCGGTTACTTTAGATGCCCAAAATTCGGGCTTAAGTTATTCTTGGACAGGCGGTTCAACGGGACAAACTCTGATGGTAGATACATCAGGCAATTACCAGGTGACCGTAACAAACTCTAACTTTTGTAGCTCAAACGACAATGTAAATGTAAATTTTGAAGAACAAAAATGGGCTGGATCTGATGTCCAAGAGACATGGTGTAATACGAACGGTATACAAGATTTAAATAACTGGCTAGATCCTGGGGCTGATGGTGGTGGCGCATGGTTGGATTGGAGTGGTTCATTAAATGGTCAATTAACCCCGACTGGGTTAATAACATTGAACACAATACCTGGGTTACATGAGGCCATTTATGTAGTTAATGGAACCTATTGCCCAAATGATACAAGTATTATAGGACTAACAATTTTTCAACAACCAGCTAGCGTAAATCCTTCTAATTTAGCTGTTTGTAACACCCAAAACGATTTTGAAGATTTGACTCCATTGGTAACAGGAGTCACCTCAGATCTTACTCCTTTTTGGATAGAAAACTCTTTAAATCCCTCAAATCAATTCGATACCGCTACGGGTGTCCTAGATTTATCTTACATAAATGGAGGCAACTATCAATTTGCCCATGTTTTACCTGCCCAATCGCCTTGTATCAATGATACTTCTTTTGTGAACATTGCAATTACTGAAAATCCGATTATCCAATTTTCATCAGATGTTACTAAAGGTTGCTTCCCGTTAGAAGTTAGTTTTATTAATCAGAGTACCTATGATAGCAACTCAACATTCATGTGGACATTGGAAGATGGTTTTACGTCCAACTTACAAAATGGATTTACACATCAGTTTCAAAGCGCAACATGTTTTGATGTAACCCTTTCCATTACAGCAAATAATTTATGTACAACACAAGGTACAATTTCGGACATGATTTGCGTTGATCCATTGCCAACTGCAGATTTTACGTCCGATTTATCGGTTGCATACTCGGATGATCCTAGCGTATTGTTCACAAATCTTTCCGTCCTGAACCAAGTAAATGATTGGACTTTTGATGATGGGACAATCAGTAATCTTTTTAACCCATCTCATCAATTTCCAATTGGACAAGTTGGTAACTACAATGTGCAATTAATTGTTACCTCATCAGAAGGATGTAAAGACACTACCTATAAAATAATCCGTGTTCAAGACCAATTACTTATTTATGTTCCCAATGCTTTTACACCTGATGGAGATGAATTTAACGCCGTGTTTCGCCCA
>JAHEMP010000330.1 GCA_024643585.1 Crocinitomicaceae bacterium
TCTAATTGATTGTCAATTTCAACTATCCAATTCAAAATGCCACCTTCTAAGATGTACAAATCCTTGAAGCCCAGTTCACATTCCATTAAATTGGCTGTAGCTTCCGCACGTTTTCCTGATTTACACATTACCACAACAGGACCATCCATAGGTATTTCCGATGAGCGAGATTTTATTTCTGCCATTGGAATGTGAAGAGAAGGAATTTTGCAAATATTTGTCTCGTACGTTTCTCGAATATCGACGATTGTAATCTTCGAATCTGTACTTTGAAGTTTTTTTAGTTCTAGCGGAGAAATCCAACGCATATTCAATATTTTCTGCAAATATAGAAGTAAATATCTACTTGACTTTTATGGAAAGGGTCATTTTAAAGGTAGCGACGACCTCATCCTGTAAATTAAAAGCTTCAATCATCAAATCTTGGTTTATTCTCTCCCCTGTTCTAGAAGATTCCGCCAAACAATCGGCGACAATTTTACCTTCTTTACAAACAAAAATAACATCTGTTTCGGCTCGTTTTAAAAATTGACCTTCGACAGCCTTAAAGGCCAAAGAGAGTTTTATTCCATTCGACTCCGATAAATAAAAGGCATGCAAACCCGCTGCGGTATCGGCACCAACTGCCAATGCTCCAAAATACATGGAATTTAGATGATTCTTGGTTCTGCGTCTTAATTTAATCATCATTCTAACCTCATCCTCATCGATGGATAAAAGTTTCGGCCGGGCAAAACCCAACATCGGGATCCCAAATTTTCCGAGAAGGAATAATTTCCAACGAATTTTTTGCAGAGATATGGTTTTCATAGAATCAGGATTTTATAATTGTTGCTTCGTAATCACGTCTCAATTCCGCTACTATTTCACTTATTTTGCGAACCTCTTTTACATATTCTATACTCGGACCTGCGCACCAAACCGTTTTGTAACTAACCCCAAATGCCGCCTTTTGCAGAGATTTCATTCCTTTAAAAAAAGTATAGGCCTTCATCCACTTTTTTAGTCGCTTGTTTTTGTTTAAAAATCGCTCCAACCAATTCTGTTCTGTTCCTATTTTCTTTACATATGGAGTTTCAATAACAGAACATGGGGTCCCAGACAATTTGGTGGTCATTACAATGTCATCCTTTCCGTAATCGATGCAAGCCTGCTTATACTCTTGCGTAACCGGTGCTTCCTCAGACGCAATGAAAATACTGCCCATTGAAAGTCCATCCGCTCCTAGAGCCAAAACCTCAGCTATCCCTTTTCCATCACCTACTCCGCCGGCCGACAAAACGGGTATTTTACAATTTTTCTTTAATATGGGAATTAATTCTGCCATCGGTATTTGTCCAGCATGTCCCCCAGCCTCTTTGTTCACCGCAATTAATGCATCGGCACCTAAACTTTCCACTTTAAGAGCGTATTTCAAATCGGTAACATCGCAGAAAACTTTTGTGCCCGCTTTATGGGCTTGATTGATTGTTTCCTCAGGTGAACCTAAAGAAGTAATAATGAACGCTACTTTTTCTTCACATATAACTTTGAGCTGTTCTTTGTATAAAAAGTTCGATTTATTGACAATTAAGTTGATTCCAAATGGACCGTCGACTTGTGATTTTATGAAACGGATTTTCTCACGCAACTCCTCAACAGTTCTATAATTCAAAGCCGGTATTGCTGCTGTAACGCCTGATTTTATTGCCTCTATCACCATTTTGTCGTTGGATACTAAAAACATTGGAGCGATAATAATTGGAAACTCAATATTCAATAAATCGCAAAGTGCTGGCTTATTCATAAAACAAAATTTATTATGTAAACATAGTAAATTTTTACGAAAAATTAAATGTTCAACCCAAACAAAACAATTCCTTCGTTTCAAGGTTTTAGATGTAAGAATAACTAAATTTGAGGCATGAGCAAAATGAAAATATGGTTGGAAGCCTTCCGTCTGAGGACTCTTCCTCTTTCCTTGTCTGGAATTTTCTTGGGAACCTTTATCGCGCTGCATGACGGATTTTGGAACACAGGAATCTTTGTTTTCAGTTTAACAACGACTCTTTTTTTTCAAGTTCTGTCCAATTTATCGAACGATTTGGGGGATTATCTCAAGGGAACGGACAATGAGAATCGTCTAGGCCCAATGCGCTCCACGCAATCTGGAGCCATAACTGCGAGTCAGATGAAAAATGCCGTTCGATTATTTGTTCTCCTCAGTTCTATTTCGGCTGGCACCTTGATTTTTGTTGCTTCTCAAAATTTGAGTAATCAAGCAATTTGGTTGTATGTCATATTGGGCGTGGCCTGTGTTTTGGCAGCCTTGCTTTACACCTTAGGCAAAAAGGCATATGGCTACAATGGTTTGGGGGACCTTTTTGTGTTTATTTTCTTTGGCTTGGTAAGTGTTATTGGAGTTTACGGCTTGTATTCCTCGTCTTTTTCTTGGCAATTGCTTCCAGCAGCCTGCGGAATTGGCTTGTTGTCAACCTCAGTTCTTAATTTGAATAACCTTCGTGATCATGAAAATGACAAAGAGTCAGGAAAAAGAACTATGGTTGTTAAAATGGGATTTATTAAAGGGAAAGAGTATCATACAGCGCTGATTCTAGCA
>JAHEMP010000331.1 GCA_024643585.1 Crocinitomicaceae bacterium
TGTAAAAGCTCATTCAGCTTTGCTTTTGGATAAGGGTTTTGGTGCTTACTTAACTCATCATCTACCATGTCCAGCAATTTAACAAAATCAGAACATAACTCTTGGCTATTTAGGTATTCATCTAAGTGCAAATCTATACGGCCTGGGCCATCAAAATAAATTGATTCGACCCGTTCGTCAAACATAGAAATTAAATTCTTATTCCCCGAAGAATTGGCACACTTTTTTATAAGAAAACACGCGACAGTTAAATACAAATCATGAACTTTAAACTCTTTACCGTGAAATTCTGCTTATGAATGGGCCATCTTTACTCCCTTGCTCCAAACAAATTATCGGTTTATTTGTTTTTATTCCACTTGCAACTTGAGAATTTAATGTTGTAATTTGCTCTTTAGTTAATCCTAATGTATCAACCACGACCGCTTTGGATGCTGTTGATCTATCCGTTATTTAACGACTGACCTTGCCAATCCATCTATTCGTTTTGGAGTTATATCAACTAGCGAACCATCGTTCGCTCTAATGGGCCCTTTCAAGTCAAATGCACCTAACTTTGAGTCAACAAAATCTGTTGTTCCATCTGTGCTACGGACAACTGTACGTCCTGCTGCTTGTCCAAATCTTGCAGCTCCAATCCCTTCTCGTATTAGCAACTCGATACGATCTGGATCTCTAGCTAACTCAAGTGTTCGCTTTCTAAATTCAAGTGTATTGTTTAGTCCATTTAGTTGGCTGATTTTGTCTGGATCTATTGTTCTGTTTGGACCAAAATACTACTATGATCAAAACGCCTCTATTTTTGTTGGAAACGAACTAAATTAGGCTCGCATCCTACGATTACTTCGAGGTTTAATTGTTAAAGAGCACTGGCGATCAGCGATAGTATGATTCGCCGAATACTTATACGTAACATCGTACGCCTATTACGATCTCGGCTGTCAATGATGCGGCGCCAATGCGCGGTAATCGTCCGGAGATCGGCACAGGGGCAATAGTTCCAACACGTCCGTGAGTCGGTAAGCACGTATGCCCATGCAAATTTTCATCGATACAAAAAATTGCAAGGAAAATACGCGAGTCAAACTCTTCGACACACCGCCTTTATAATTTGCTAGAAATTGAAATGCCACCGACTGTTGAATTTAACTTAGAAAAAAGATTATCGCTATTCGTCGCACTCATGTAATTCATTCGACGTATTTCAACGATACCTTCCCAAGCTTTATTAATGCGATACCCAATCCCAATCGTGGGTACAAATAGCAGTAAGTCGTCTCGGAGAATTTTTCCGGTTTGAACCGCGCCAATTCCAGGCGCCCCCTGAGTGATTGCTGCAAGCGCACCACCGATGCCGGCACTTGCAATCAGAAAGACTGAATCGCTTCCCTTGTAGCCGACTTCAACCATGCTATATTGGTATGTAAACTGAGCATTATTTGCAAGATCTGCATTCCAAGCTCCAATATCAATCTGCCAGAAATAATGCTCCAAAAACTCTTTGCCAAGAAAAAATGATGAGGTGTGACCTTGACTAATCTCTGGAAAACTCGGATCGATCTGCGAAGCGTCCACCGTGCCAAGAAGATAATCCAATCTATACCCCAACCGAAATTCGCTTTCCGCACGAACTGAAAAAGCAGCGGTGCTTAATAAGAACGCTAGTAGCCAAATCGCGCTGTTTGATATATTTATTTTTAGATTGCCGTCATGCCATTGTTTGATTACCATTAAAACATCCTTTAATGAAGAAGCAGTTAAAATAATTCTGTACCATTGAGCATTCCTTCCATGTTGTAAGCGATATATTTAAAATTGGCATTACGGCATTTAAAACAATAGATAACCGACGTTAAAGAACGGATGCTTCGGCTCTGACAATCAATTCTAATAGCAAACCATTGAAGGCTTTAGTCACTATGCTGCCTGGACTCGTTAAGTCATCGGCGGCGTTGGTAACTACAAATAATGCGGTATTTTTTTCGGCATTAACTATCGCAATGGCATACCATGCTGTATTGCTTCCATCATGGACAATAAATGTATCATACACTTCCCAACCGAGTGCATAGGTAGAATTTGGAAAAGGTGTATAAAGTTTGGAAAATTCCTGACCGGTTAAAAATCCATCTACCGTTTCACCGCGTAGCCCCTTAAGATGCACACTTAGATAAGCAGCCATATCATCTAATGAGGCGTGAACAGTACCTGCAGGCCCATATACTGGCGGATTGTCGGTAATGCTTTCTACGGAAGGATCCACCGGATACCAGCCACCTGCATCCGGAACATGACCAACTGGCTCTGCCAAGCTTCCCCCCGTTTCTGGCGCGCCGAATCCAGCTTGGCTCATTGCAAGAGAATCAAACAAGTAACTCTGCATTAGTAATTCCCAGCTATTACCGGTAACCTTTTCGAGCATTGCACCAGCCACAATATAGCCGAGATTTGAATACTGAAACTCACCACGTTTCGTTGTTGAGGTAAGCACTAGCGATTTCTCAACGACTTCTTGCCGCTGCTGATTTAGTGGTCGTTGATCTGTGTAATAGGAATCAAAATCGGGGATGTCCGTTGCAATT
>JAHEMP010000332.1 GCA_024643585.1 Crocinitomicaceae bacterium
AGTCAACCCTCTTTTGATTTTTTTTTTCACTTTTTTATGTAAATATTTGTCCACTGATATTTATAGGAGTTGATTCAAATTAGAATTTGAGGCGAATTTGGATTAGTTAAATTCAGTACACAGTAGTAACAAACAATTAAAACTAGAACTAAATGACAAACGAACATGAAAAGGTATGGGGGTCCTGTCTCAAGATAATAAAGGACAACATTTCTCTTCAGGCATTCAAAACTTGGTTTGAACCTATTATTCCGATTCGACTTGATGATTCAGCGTTAACAATCCAAGTGCCATCTCATTTCTTTTATGAGTGGTTGGAGGAAAATTACATTGACTTGTTGCGGAAGGTGATTAAAAAAGAACTTGGTACAGAAGGACGTTTGGAATACAGTATAGTTATGGAGAATAACAATACAAAATCGACTCCTTACACTGTGAAATTACCGGCACTTAATAAGAAGTCATTGAAAAATGCTCCTGTAAACATGCCATTGGATTTGAATGAAAAACAAATCCGAAATCCGTTTATTATACCAGGATTAAAAAAGGTTAATGTTGAATCTAATTTAAATCCATCTTATTCATTCGAGAATTTCGTTGAAGGCGATTGCAACCGATTGGCTCGAGCTTCTGGCTATGCAGTTGCAAATAAACCAGGCGGAACAGCATTCAATCCATTACTTATTTATGGTGGGGTTGGTTTGGGTAAAACGCATTTGGCACATTCTATCGGGATATCAATTAAAAATCAATACCCGAATAAAACAGTATTATACGTAGGTTCTGAAAAATTTGCGCACCAATTTATTGATGCAATCAAGAATCAATCGACAAATGATTTTATCCACTTCTATCAAATGATAGATGTATTGATAATTGATGATGTTCAATTTTTTGCAGGAAAGGAAAAGACTCAAGATGTTTTCTTCCATATTTTCAACCATTTACACCAAAATGGCAAGCAAATAATCTTGACATCGGATAAACCACCTGTTGAAATGCAAGGAATGGAACAGAGGTTGCTTTCTCGCTTTAAATGGGGACTATCAGCTGATTTATCAACGCCTGACTTAGAAACAAGAATTGCTATTCTAGAGAAGAAAATGTACGGAAATGGTATAGAATTACCAAAAGACGTAGTCGAATATCTAGCGTATAGCATCAATACAAATATTCGTGAAATGGAAGGTGCTTTGACATCTTTGTTGGCACAAGCATCTTTAAACAAAAAAGCAATTTCTCTGGATTTGGCCCGCCAAATGGTAGATAAATTTGTTAAAAATACGGCACGAGAAGTCTCTATTGAATACATTCAAAAAGTGGTTTCTGACTATTTTGATTTGCCGATAGAAATTTTGAAATCCAAAACAAGAAAAAGAGAAGTCGTTCAAGCTAGACAAATTTCAATGTATTTTTCTAAGCGAATGACGAAATCATCCTTGGCAAATATAGGTGCACACTGTGGAGGCAAGGATCACGCGACTGTACTTCATGCTTGCAGAACCGTAACGAACCTGTCTGAAACAGATAAACAGTTCCGGGTTTACTTGGAAGATTTAGAGAAAAAATTAACACTCCAATAAAATTGAAAATCGAAAAGCTATCACTACATTGTGGTAGCTTTTTTTATTTAACAAACTTAAAATATGAATCCTGAACAAATTGCCGATCAATCTTCTCTTTTGGGTTATGCCGTTTTTGGTATTATCCTAATTTTATTAATTTTTAAATCAATCATTATTGTTACGGAACAAACAGCCGTTGTTATTGAGCGTTTTGGGAAATTTACAAGAATCGCAGATTCGGGAATAAGTTTCATAATTCCATTCATTGACAGAAAGGCATCTGTAATCAATTTACGTCTTCAGCAATTAGACGTAACTATTGAAACCAAAACAAGAGACAATGTTTTTGTAAACCTCCAAGTTTCCGTTCAATTTAAGGTGGGCCGGAGTCAAGTTAAGGAGGCCTACTATTCCATGGACAATCCAAGAAATCAGATTGCATCTTATATTTTTGATGATGTCCGAGCAGAAGTTCCTCGTTTAGATTTGGATGACGTTTTTGCAAGAAAAGAAGATATTGCCTTGGCAGTTCAACAAAATATTCATGAATCCATGGATGAGTATGGATATCAAATTATTAAAGCCTTAATTACCGACATTGATCCGGATCACAAAGTCAAAGATGCTATGAACAGAATTAATGCAGCAAAACGAGACCGTGAAGCAGCATTGGAAGAAGGGGAAGGCAACAAGATAAAAATCATCAAAGAGGCAGAAGCAGAAGCGGAATCAAAAAGACTGTCAGGTGAGGGTGTAGCCAAACAACGTATGGAAATCGTTAGAGGATTTAAAGAGTCAGTGGAAGATTTTAAAAAATCTTTAGACAGTGTGACCCATGAGGAAATTATGCAATTCGTTTTGATGACGCAATATTTCGATACAATTAAGGACATTGGTGCGAATTCCAAAAACTCCTCCATCTTAATGCCTCATTCGCCAGGTGCGATGAAAGATTTTCAAAATCAAATTATTCAAGGCACTTTCGTAGGTAATGATTTGAAC
>JAHEMP010000333.1 GCA_024643585.1 Crocinitomicaceae bacterium
GTTATACGAAGAATATGCTACTAATTCCAAAGATCAGAATATTTTTGATACTGACTTTTTAACTTGTGCAGGAACATGGGGTGCAACCGCTTCAGGGCTTTCCGATAATTTACACAATAGCACATGGAATGAAGGTCACAACATTTGGATTGGACGACAGTATTATAGGGAAGTGGGCCTTGATGACTTGGAAAAGGAATGATTCCGCACAAATATACTTTCATCATTAAAAATTGAGTACACTAGAAAAAATATTCTTCCATTAGTGACATTCTTCTTATTCTTGTATCAAATCATATTCAACTATCACTTTTGTAACACACCTTAATTTCTGTTGTCTAAAATAATAACGATTCAAACAATTATAATGACCAATTCATATGGACAATCCCTTTCAAATAAACTATCCTGACCAAGCGGATACCGAATTGGTAAAGATGGCCATTGACGGCGACAGAAAGGCTCTAGAAAATCTTATAGCTCGCCATCATATCTTCGTTTATAATCTAGCTTTGAAGATGACCAATAGTGTGGAAGATGCAGAAGATCTGGCACAAGAGGTTTTCATCAAAGTCATCACTGCATTGTCCAAATTTAAGGGTAAAAGTGAATTTAGGACATGGTTATACCGGATAACAATTAATCATTTCTTGAATACTAAAAAGAGTAAAACCGAATTACTAATCAGCAATTTTGAAAGTTATGGCAACTTCATAAATGATTTACCTGAAAAGGAAATTAGTGATGAAGAACTTGGCGAATTAAAGGAATCTATTGAAGAGCTACGCATTCGATGTACTGCGGGTATGCTTCTTTGTCTGGAACGTCAACAGAGAATAGTGTATATACTTGGTGAAATGTTTGAAGTTGATCACAATCTAGGGGCTGAAATCTTAAACATATCGAGAGCTAATTTTCGTATCCGATTGATGCGAGCAAGACAAGATTTGTACAACTGGATGAACAAAACCTGTGGTTTGGTAAACAAATCAAACCCTTGCCGATGTGCAAAAAAGACCAAACATTTTGTGGAAGCTGGTTTTGTGGACCCAAAGAACCTAAAGTTTAATACAAGGTATCGACAAAAAATCTACGATTTGTCAGAAAAAAAAGCGACCGTAATCGTTGAAACAGTTGAAGACCTAAATAAGGAAGTCTTTCAAAGCCACCCCTTACAAGAGCCCTTGGAAGCTACAAAGGTTGTGGACAAAATACTCAACAACGAATTAATCAAAAAAATTCTAAATCTATGACATAGTATAAAATAATGGTTATGCTTTTGTCAACAACAGGAAAAATAAATTAAAACCAATTATAAATAGAACAAAATCTTTACAAAATGAAAAACTTGTTAACACTAATCGCGACTACAGGAATTTTGCTTTTAAATTCCTGTCAAGAAACCAAGGCAAAACAAATTGATTCGATGGTTATGAATGAATTTGATGAGGTTAAGGAGAAAGACGCCATCATGCGCGTCATTGAACAGGAGACAACATGCTTTTATGAAAGAAATTATGACTGTTGGAAAGCATGCTGGATGGATGAAGACTATGCCTTTTTGGCCTGGAACGGTTCGGATGGCACATACTATGCCGCCGTTGGATGGAACGAGATTGATAAAGGAGTAAAAGAGTATATAGATGCAGCCATAAAGAATACTCCAAATGGTCAGTCAGTGATAAGCCATCCAACGGTGAAAAGGGAACATATACAATTTAAATTTTACAATGAAAACTTGGTATTCCTGACCTGGAAGCAATACAACAGCAACCAAACAAATGAATTTTTTTCAGTGAGTCGTGATACAAGGTTAATGCAAAAAAAGCATGGCCAATGGAAGATTGCAAATGTATCGTCATACTGGGATTACAAAAATAATATTCCTTTTGATGATTTAAAAATGTGAACTTATTCAACAGTAACCTAAACCATAAAAACCATGTCAATTCAAATTAAAACACCTCATGTACATCACATTGCATTAAGGGTTTCTGATTTTGATCGAGCCAAACATTTTTATCACGATGTCCTAGGCTTCGATATCATATTGGAACAACACAATCTATTTATCTTTTTTACGGGCAGCACTGCAATAGCAATAAAAGGACCTGAAAAAAACTCACCTACTGGAGACACCTTTAATCCTTTTAGGGTGGGTCTTGACCATCTCGCCCTAGCTTGTGAAAACATGGAAGAACTACAGCGTGTAACCAACTTGCTCGATCTTGCGGGCATTATAAATACAGGTATAAAAACAGATGAAACCTTAAACAAGAAATACCTTGCCTTTAAGGACCCAGACCAAATTTCTTGGGAATATTATATGGTTGAATAAAAGGAGCCTTGTTCAATCAAGATTTACACACGTTCAATCTTGGCACCTATAGCACGTAAACGTTCATCAATACATTCATAACCTCTATCTATTTGCTCAATATTGTGAATGGTAGAGGTTCCTTTTGCTGATAAAGCAGCAATCAACAACGAAATCCCAGCTCTAATATCAGGAGATGTCATTACGGTAGCTTTCAAGGTCGATTTATAATCGTGTC